>JAYABH010000001.1:0-1429 GCA_037343695.1 bacterium
GCCTCGCCGGCGCAAACTGCGGCGGCTGCGGCTATCCCGGCTGCGCGGGCTGCGCTGAGGCCATTTTGGCCGGTAAGGCTCCCGTCACCGCCTGCGCTCCCGCGGGCGCGGAGGGCGCCGCGAAGATCGCCGAGATCATGGGCATGGAAGCCCCCAGCGGCGAAAAGAAGGTCGCGCACGTGCTGTGCAACGGCGGCGAGGCCTCTGTGAAGAACTTTGAGTATATTGGCCTGCACGACTGCGTCGCCGCGACGAAGGTCGCCGGCGGTCCGACCGCGTGTTCGTTCGGCTGCATGGGCTTCGGCACCTGCGTTGCCGCCTGCCAGTTCGACGCCATCCACATCAACGAACAGGGTGTGGCTGAGGTCGACAAGGAAAAGTGCACCAACTGCGGCGCCTGCCGCGAGGCCTGCCCGCGCAAGCTGATCGTCGAGGTGCCCTACAAGCAGAAGGTCTTCGTCAACTGCTCGAACAAGGAGAAGGGCCCCGCCGTTACGAAGGTGTGCGCCAACTCCTGCATCGCCTGCGGCATGTGCGAGCGCACCTGTAAGTTCGACGCCATCCACGTCGTCAACAACGTGGCCGTCATCGACTACACCAAGTGCAAAAACTGCACCATGTGTGCCAAGGCCTGCCCGCGCAACGCCATTGAGCCCATCCCGACCCCCGAGGAGAAGGAGAAGTTCAAGGCCGCGCAGAAGGCTGCCGCCGAGCGCAAGGCCGCTGCCGCCAAGGCAGCCGCCGAAGCCAAGGCCGCGGAAGCGCCCAAGGCTGAGTAAAGCTTAAAAAAGAGGAACGCGAGAGCGTTCCTCTTTTTTTAGGCTTCAAAAAGCGGCGATGCCGCTTTTTGAGAAAGATTCGCTGCGCTTCGTGCCTTGCCGCCCAGAGGGCGGCTGCGACACGCGCTTCGCGCAAAGAGTAAATTCCGACGCACATGTCGTCGGAATTTACGATCTCAATTTCTTCCGTGCCTGCGGGCACGGAATTCTGCGAAGCCGGAGCGCATCCCCTTCAAAAGTCAGGCTGCGGCCTGACTTTTGAGACGTTCACAAACTGTTTACACGGGGGCCTATTGACAACGGGAAAACACAGTGATACACTGCGTTTAGCACTCGGGGGAAAGGAGTGCTAAAGCAAGAAAGGAGCGCGGCGCATGGACTTGACGGAACGCAAAAAGCAGATACTCAAGCGCGTGGTCGAGGATTACATCGCCGCGGCAGAGCCGGTTGGCTCCAAGGCGCTGGCCGAGGAAATGGGCGGCTCGGTGAGCTCCGCGACCATCCGCAACGAGCTTGCGGACTTAGTCGAGATGGGCTACCTCGAGCAACCGCACACGTCCGCCGGACGTGTCCCGTCCCCGAAGGGCTACCGGCTGTACGTCAACGAGCTGATGGAGCGCCGCAAGGTCTCCGAAACGGAAGCGGAGGAG
>JAYABH010000002.1:0-27333 GCA_037343695.1 bacterium
GACCATGTTGACAAAGTCGTTTGCGACGGTGCAGACGTCCTTCGTCTGGCTTTTTTTGATGAGGGAGTCGAGCATGGTCTCAAAGGCCTTGCGCTCGGCTGCGTGTGCGATCTTTTCAGCTGCATTCATTTTGGTTCACGATTCCTTTCCGTGCCCGCGAAGCGCGGGCGTCCTTTATTCAGGGGAAAGGCTGGGATCCTTTCCCTCCACCGCCTGTGCGGCGATCTTCTGAAGTTTTTCCATGCGCGCGTCGAGCTGTGCGCTGATCTCGGCGCACTCGAAAAGCTCGCGCTCGACAAATTCCATCTCGGGCAGGTTCTTTTTGTAGCGGATCTTATGCTCGAGACTGGCCCACCAGTCCATCGAGATCGTGCGGAACTGGACCTCGACCTTCATAAGCCGCTTCTGATCGTGCAGGAAGATGGGGGTCTCCACGATCAGGTGCAGGCTGCGGTAGCCGTTGGGCTTGGGGTTCGCGATATAGTCTTTGCGCTCGATGAGCGTAATATCATCCTGGCGCAGCAGCGCGTCGGACAGCTTGTAGATGTCCGACGGGTGCGAGCAGATGACGCGCACGCCCGCGATGTCGTTGAGGTTCTTCTCGATGCTCTCCACCGTCATGGGATAGCCGCGGCGGGCGAGCTTTTCCATGATGCTCTCGGGAGATTTGAGACGGGTCTTGACCGTTTCGATGGGGTTGCGGTCGTATTGCAGAGACAGCTCCTCGTTGAGCACGTTGAACTTGGTCTCCACCTCCATGATCGCGCAGCGATAATAGCTCATCAGCTCGCGGTACGGCTGGAAGTATTTCTGGACCCACTGCTGCACCTCGCCGCGGGAGAAGCGGGAGAGCAGCACCTGCTCAAGAGAGGCACGGTCCACGAGAGGACGGATCGGCATAAAGCCATCAGCTCCTTTGTCAGTCTTTTTGATCGCCGCGCGTTTCCCGCGCGGCCTGCGAGCAAAGCTTAACAAAGAAGCGGCGGCGAAGCAAGGTGAAATTGTAAATTTTTTAACGATTCGCCGGAGGGGATACGTCCCCCTTCGGTATGCAACATACCAGCGGCAAATCAAAAAAGATATGGACAAACGGCGCGTGATATCAGATTTTCTGACAGAATGCGGCAAAGTGTCATAAAACAAAGGGAAGCCCGGAAAACTCGGACTTCTCCTGTGATATCAGCGCTTTTTGCGCCCTACGCGCCGAGCACGTGCCGCTGCATCATCTGCCAGAGGATCGAGAGCTGGTCGGTGGTGACGAGCACGTAGGCGAGGACGAAAACGAACCAGAGCTTCTGCATGTTCTCCTCATTTTTTGAGAGAAAGAAGCAGTAGCAGAGGTAGGCCACCGCGTCCACGATGAGGACGATGGCGAACATGGCCAGAAAGCCCTCCTCGCTCTGCTCGGCCACGCCAGTGAAAAGCGAGAGGAGCGAATAGTATAAAAACGTGGCGGTGAAGGGCCATTTGAGCTTGCGCCAGTCATGGATGCGGTTTTTCTTCTGCATGGGAGCGCTCCTTTTCGCGTTTTTTCACAGTATACCCTGCGGCGGGGAAGATTGCAAGGGGGAATGGCCTTGCAAAGCGCGCGGCGGAATGGTAGACTGCGGGAAGAAAGAGGTGATCGTATGCTGGATACGCTGATCCGCGGCGCGAAGGTCGTCGACGGCACGGGGCGCGAAGCCTTCACGGCGGACGTGGGCCTGCGCGATGGAGTGATCGAAGCGGTGGGCATGCTTGACGGCGCGCGGGCGCTTGAAACGATCGAAGCGAACGGCCGCGTGCTGACGCCGGGTTTTATCGATATCCACCGCCACGCCGACGCGGCGGTGTTCCGTGATTCGTTCGGAAAAGCGGAGCTTTCGCAGGGGCTTACGACGCTCGTGAACGGCAACTGCGGCATGTCGCTCGCGCCGCTTTTCGGTGCGCACGCGGATGCGTGCGCGGCCTATCTCGCGCCCATCACGGGCGAGATCGCGCCGGAGCTGCGGTTTGAAACGCTCGGCGGCTATTTTAAGGCCGCGCAGGCGCGGGGGCTGCCGCTCTCGTGCGCGGAGCTTATCGGCATGGGTACGCTGCGTACGCTCGCGGCGGGCTTTGAGACGGGCGACCTGACGCCGCTCGCGCTGCGCGATCTGCACTATCATATGGAGCGGGCGCTGGCCGACGGCGCGTGCGGCGTGTCACTCGGCCTTGGATACGCGCCGGAGATCTTCTATTCGACCGACGGACTCATCCGCGCGCTCGCACCGCTGCACGAAAGCGGCGTGCCCATCTGCGTGCACATGCGCCAGGAGGGCGACGGCGTGGTGGACGCGCTGCGCGAGATGCTCGAGGTCGCCCGCGCACTGAAAACGCCGCTGGAGGTGAGCCACCTCAAGGCTATCGGCACGCGCAACGCGCGAAAGGCCGTGCCCGAGATGCTCTCGCTCATCGCTCGTGCGCTGGAGGAGGGGCTCGACGTGATGTGCGACGTGTACCCCTACACCGCCGGTTCGACGCAGCTCATCCACGTGCTGCCGCCGGAGTTTCAGGAGGGCGGCACGGCGGCGCTGACAAAGCGGCTCCTTGACGGTGCGGCGCGAAGCGAAATGCGCGCGCGGATGGAAACGGGCAGCGACTTTGAAAATATCACCCTGCTCGTCGGCTTTGAAAATGTCGTGGCCATCGGGCTGAAAACGGACGAATACCGGCGCTTTGAGGGGAAAAGCATCGCCGAGATCGCAAAAACGCTCAAAAAGGACCCCTTCGACGCGCTCTTTGACCTGCTGGCGGCGGAGGAGTGCGAGCCGGGCATGATCGACTTCATCGCCGACGAGGAGGACGTGCGCGACATCCTGCGCGCGCCGTTCTCGGGCGTCATTTCAGACGCGACCTATCCCAGCGGCGGGCGCGTGCACCCGCGCGTGTACGGGACGTTCGCGCGGCTCATTGAAAAATACGTCGTGCGCGAGAAGGTCCTCACGCTCGAGCAGGCCGTGCACAAGGTGACGGGGCAGGCGGCGGAGCGCTTCGCGCTTTTAGGCAAGGGAAGGATCGAACCCGGCGCGGACGCGGACCTGCTGCTCTTTACACCGGAGAACATCCGCGAAAACGGGACGTATGCAAAGCCCGATGTCTGCGCGTCCGGCTTTGACGAGGTGTTCGTTCTGGGCGAGCGCGTCATCCAAAACGGCGAATACCGCGGCGGAAGCGGAGGCGAGATGCTGGGGCCGCGCGCGGCATACTGAAAAATCTTAAAAAAGATTTCAGATGCGGGCGGGTGACGTTTCCGCCGCCGTGTGCTATGCTGGAAGCAGACAAAAACCGGCGGAGGAGTGCGAGCCGGGCATGATCGACTTCATCGCCGACGAGGAGGACGTGCGCGACATCCTGCGCGCGCCGTTCTCGGGCGTCATTTCAGACGCGACCTATCCCAGCGGCGGGCGCGTGCACCCGCGCGTGTACGGGACGTTCGCGCGGCTCATTGAAAAATACGTCGTGCGCGAGAAGGTCCTCACGCTCGAGCAGGCCGTGCACAAGGTGACGGGGCAGGCGGCGGAGCGCTTCGCGCTTTTAGGCAAGGGAAGGATCGAACCCGGCGCGGACGCGGACCTGCTGCTCTTTACACCGGAGAACATCCGCGAAAACGGGACGTATGCAAAGCCCGATGTCTGCGCGTCCGGCTTTGACGAGGTGTTCGTTCTGGGCGAGCGCGTCATCCAAAACGGCGAATACCGCGGCGGAAGCGGAGGCGAGATGCTGGGGCCGCGCGCGGCATACTGAAAAATCTTAAAAAAGATTTCAGATGCGGGCGGGTGACGTTTCCGCCGCCGTGTGCTATGCTGGAAGCAGACAAAAACCGGCGGAGGACAGATCACGTGGAACATTTTTGGGATACGATCGAAACGATCGGAGAAGGATACGGCTTTTCGCTCTTCGGGCCGCGGCATCTTGTGACGCTCGCGCTGTTCGTGCTCACGGCGGCGCTCTGCTGCCGGACGTACCGGCGCGCGGACGAAAAAGGGCGCGCAAGGCTGCGGAAAGTGTTTGCCGCGCTGCTTCTGGCGGACGAGCTTTTCAAGCAGGTGGGATTGCAGATCGGCGGGAACTTCAACGAGACCTATCTTCCGCTGCACCTGTGCTCAATCAACATTTTCCTTATTGCTATCCACGCCTGGAAACGGAGCAAAACGCTCGACAATTTCCTCTATTTTATCTGCATCCCCGCCGCGACGGCGGCGCTGCTGTTTCCAACCTGGACCTCGCTCCCGGCGGCGAACTTCATGTTCCTGCACTCGACGAGCGTGCACATCCTGCTGGCGGTGTATCCGCTGATGCTCTTTGCCGTGGGCGATATCCGTCCGGACGCGAAGGGCCTGGGGCGGAGCGTGCTTCTGCTGCTCGCGATGGCTGTGCCGATCTACGGCGTGAACCTGCTTTTGAACACGGACTACATGTTTTTGATGTATGCGCCCGACGGCAACCCGCTGGCATGGTTCCGGGACCACTGCGGCAGCCACTGGGTCGGCTTTCCCGTGCTGCTCGCGGCGGTCGGCGGGGTCATGTACCTGCCGGTGCTGTGGAAGAGAAAACGTGAAGCTCTGCCGGAAAAGCGGACGATATAAGAGAAAAATGGCGCGCGGCGGACCGAAGAGCATGGTCTGCCGCGCGTTTTCGCGCGTTTTGCCTTGACGAAAGGGCGGGTTTCTGCTACTTTTAAGCATGAATGACTTTGACCGGGGCCTTTTCCCGGCTGCAAAAATAAAGGAGGCGGGAGCATGGGCGAGAAGAATCTGCTGCGCGCGATCCCGAAGGTGGACGAACTGCTGCACAGGCCGGAGCTCACGGCGCTGGAGGCGCCCGCGAGCACGTTGCGCGAGGCGGTGCGCGCGGAGCTTGCGGCGCTGCGCGAGAGCGTGCTGAAAGGAGAAGTGCAGGAGCTGCCCGGCATGGACGAGCTCTGCGCGAGCATCCGCGCGCGGGCGGAGGAAGCGGAGCTTCCCTCGCTGCGCGGCGTCATCAACGCGACGGGCGTGGTGCTGCACACGAACCTTGGCCGCGCGTGCCTGAGCGAGCGCGCGGTGCGCGCCGTGGAGGACGTGGCGCGCGGGTATTCGACGCTTGAATACGACGTGGCTGGCGGCTGCCGCGGCTCGCGCCACAGCCATGTGGAGGAGCTTCTCTGCCGCCTGACGGGCGTGGAGAGTGCGATGGTCGTGAACAACAACGCCGCGGCGGTGCTGCTCATTCTCTCTGAGATCGGCTGCGGCGGCGAGGTCGTCGCTTCGCGCGGCGAGCTGGTGGAGATCGGCGGCTCGTTCCGCATTCCGGAGATCATGATGCAGTGCGGCTGCACGCTGCGCGAGGTGGGCGCGACGAACAAGACCCACCTGCACGATTACGAGCGCGCCATAGGAGAGCAGACGCGCGCGCTTTTGAAGGTCCACACGAGCAACTACCGCATCGTGGGCTTTTCCGAATCCGTGCCGCTTGAGGAGATGGTCGCGCTCGGCAAGCAGTACGATCTGCCGGTCATTCAGGACATCGGCAGCGGCTCGCTCGTGGATCTTGAGCAGTTCGGCATCCACGATGAGCCGACGGTGCAGAGAAGCATCCGCGCGGGCGTGGACGTGGTGTCGTTTTCGGGCGACAAGCTGCTCGGCGGCCCGCAGGCGGGCATCATCATCGGCAAGAAGGAATATATCGACCGCTTCAAGCGTCATCCGCTGGCGCGCGCGATGCGTGTGGACAAGATGACGCTCGCGGCGCTGCGCGAAACGCTGCACGCCTATCTCGACCCCGCCGCGGCGGTGCGCGAGATCCCGACGCTCTCGATGCTGGCGGCGGACACGGATTCGCTGCACGCCAAGGCCGCGCTTTTGCAGAAGGTGCTCGCCGACGCGGGCGTTTCCGCGGAGCTTGTGGAGACGGACGATCAGGTGGGCGGCGGCAGCGTGCCGACGCAGCTGCTCGCGGCCTGGGCGGTCGCGGTGGACACGCAGGGAAAGAGCGTGGACGCCTTCGAGCGCGCCATGCGCTGCCGGGTGCGCCCGGTCATCGGCCGCATCAGCCGGGAGAAGTACCTGCTCGACGTACGCACGCTCTGGCAGGAGGATTATGAGGAGATCGCCGCGGCGGCGCGGGAGGCCCTGAAATGAAGCACGTTATCATCGGCACCGCGGGCCATGTGGACCACGGCAAGACGCTGCTTGTCAAGGCCCTGACGGGCATTGACACCGACCGTCTGGTCGAGGAGAAAAAGCGCGGCATCACGATCGAGCTGGGCTTTGCCCACCTCGACTTTGACGACGGCACGCAGGCGGGCATCGTCGATGTGCCGGGCCATGAAAAATTCATCAAAAACATGCTCGCCGGCGCGGGCGGCATCGACCTTGCGATGCTCGTTGTGGCGGCGGACGAGGGCTTCATGCCGCAGACGGTGGAGCACCTCGGCATTTTACAGCTGCTGGGCATTAAGGAAGGCCTTGTCGTCATCACCAAGACCGACATGGTGGACGCTGAATGGGTCGAGATGGTGAAGGAGGACGTCAAGGAGCAGGTGAAGGGCACGTTCCTTGAAGGAAAGCCCATCTACCCCGTCTCCGCCTACACGGGCGAGGGGATCAAGGAGCTGCGCGAAGCGCTCAGAAAGCTTGTGGCGCAGACGCAGGAAAAGAGCCTGCGCACACCCTACCGCCTGCCGATCGACCGCGTGTTCTCGGTGGACGGCTTCGGCACGGTCGTGACGGGCACGCTCATCGAGGGCGCCGTGACCGTCGGCGACGACGCGGCCATCATGCCCGACGGGCTTGAATGCCGCGTGCGTAACCTTCAGGTCCACGGCAGCGACGTAAAGACCGCCTATGCCGGTCAGCGCGTGGCGATGAACCTTGCGGGCATCAAAAAGTCGGACATCACGCGCGGCGATACCATCGCGAAGCCCGGCTCGATGCGCGTTTCGCTGATGCTGGACGTGCGGCTGCAGAACCTGAAAAATTCCCAGCGCACGATCGTGAACGGCTCGCAGGTGCACCTGTACCACGGCAGCGCTGTGCGCCTTGCCAAGGTCGTGCTGCTCGACCGGGACGCTTTGCAGCCCGGCGAGAGCAGCTATGCCCAGCTGCGTCTTACCGAGGAGATCGCGACACGGCAGGGCGACCGCTTCGTCATCCGATTCTATTCGCCGCTCGAGACGATCGGCGGCGGCATCATCCTCGACGACCATCCCTACCGCCACAAGCGCAGCGACGCGCAGGTGCTCAAAATGCTCGCGGTGAAGGAGAGCGGCTCGGATTCCGACAAGCTCGTGCAGGCCGTGGCGGAATACGGCACGGAGCTCGTGCCGCTGCAGAAGCTCGCCGACCGCCTGAGCACGGACGCAGAGCAGCTCGCGGGCGAGCTCGAGGATCTCTGCGGCAGCGGCAAGCTCATCGAGCCGCTGCCCGGGCGCTACATGGCGTCGTCTGAGTTCGACAAGGTCTGGGCGAGCTGCGAGGGGCTGCTGGCCAAATACCACAAGGATAACCCGCTCCACGGCGGCATGAAGGTCGCCGAGCTCCGGCAGAAGCTCTTCAAGGGCGCGGACCGCCAGCGCGCGGACGCGATCCTCGCCTGCCTTGCCCGCGAGGGCAAGATCAAGGCCGTGGCCGACCGCTTCGCGCTCGCGGACTTCGAGGTGCGCCTGACGAAGCGGCAGAACGCGCTCAAGACAAAGCTTCTGCAAATTTATCACAAGATGGGCCTCGAGGTCGAAAACCTCGACGACGTATACACGCAGTTCGACCGCAACGAGCTTGCCGACTGCAAGCAGGTGCTTGAGAGCCTTGTCAGCGGCGGCGAGCTCGTGATGCTGACGCCGCAGCTTTGCATCGAGCGGCGCATCTACGAGGACATCTGGGAAAAGACGAAGCAGCACTTTGCCGAGCATGAGGAGCTGACGCTCGCGGAGTTCCGCGACATGCTGGGTACCTCGCGCAAGTACGCGCTGGCCGTGCTTGAATACTACGATAAGAACAGGATCCTCAAAAAGGACGGCGACGTGCGCCGCCCCGGTCCCGAGTTCTGATGTTTCAGGGGAAATATCGATGAGAACGAAAAAAGCGATCAAAGCGGTTGCAATCATCGATATTGTGTGTTATGATGACGCCTGCACCTGGGAGTAGATGGGTGCTGGTGTGCCCCCTGGTCTTCAAAACCAGTGATAGGGGTGAGGAGCCTCTTAGGTGGGTTCGATTCCCACATATTCCCGCCAGAGATCCCGCGGCATCTGCCGCGGGATCTTTTTTTGCTTTTTGGCGTGAAAAAACGGAATAAGACGGCGTGCTATCGATGATTTTTGACACTGAAATGCCTATAAATGCTTTCAATAAATGAAGCCGCAGATTTGCAAAAAACCATGATTAAAACCCTTTACAAATGGACATATCTGATATATATTAGAATCACTCATTTTAGGTATTTGGAAGAAATAATCGAAAATACTCATAATAAGCCGGATGAGGCTTTTCGGGAAATCTGCATTGGGCAGGGCCGACGGAATAAGGAAAAAAGACAGCCATCTTTTTCTGAATATCTCAGGCAAACGGACCGGAAGCGGACGGCACTCTGGAGAGCGAAAGCGCCGACGGAGCAACCTGCTTGAAAAAGCGGGGAATCTCTCAGGTCAGGAAACAGAGCAAACCGGCGGCTTCGCCTCGGTTTGTTCTTTTTTTTACCGCCTGAAAGAAAGGAAGGGATGCGCCATGGGAATGATCGGAAACCCGCACGATTTTCTGATCCTGACGAACAATCCGCTCGTGATGGACTGTCTGGACGGGCGCGGGGATTACACCATCGAGTATCACCCCGAGCTTGACCACCGCGCGATCCTCATCAAGGCGCGCGACCTCATCCACAAGGGCCACATCCTCTACACGCATCCGCTGGCCGGGAGCGTCAAGCCCAACGAAACGCCATATAAATCCATCATCGTCTCGATCGTGCCGCACGGCATGGAGAGCGAGCATGAGATCATGATCGGCAATGCCATCGCCGTTTACGACAAGTTCTGCAAGATCGACTGGTCGGACAACGAGCAGGCGCTGCGCGATTTCCAGTTAATCGACTATACCTTGCTGTGCGGCGCGATCGGCTATGACGCCGCGGCAGGTCTTAGTAATAAAAATCATTGAGAGAAGGAGGTGCTTTACTTTGAAATTGGAACTCGGTTTTATCCAGATCAGCGATATCCAGTTTTCAAAGGAGTGCAAGGTAGAAAACGGTACTCTGTACGTTGACCCCGAAGCCGTCAAGGCCTTCATGTATGAAGACGATGACGTCAAGGCATGGGTCAAGGACTTCAGCTTCGACGTTGCCAAGCCCGGCGAGAGCGTTCGCATCACCCCTGTTAAGGACGTGATCGAGCCCCGCGTCAAGGTCGAGGGCCCCGGCGGTGAATTCCCCGGCGTCATCTCCAAGGTCGACACGGTCGGCAGCGGCAAGACCCACGTTCTGCGCGGCATGGCAGTTGTCACGGCCGGTAAGATCGTCGGCTTCCAGGAGGGCATCATCGATATGTCCGGCCCCGGCGCCGATTATACCCCGTTTTCCAAGCTGAACAACTTCGTCGTTGTGGCAGAGCCTGTTGATAACTACCAGGAGCACAAGCACGAGTATGAGCACGCCGTCCGCATCGCGGGTCTCCGCGCCGCGACCTATATCGGCGAGCTGGGCCGCAATGTGACGCCCGACGAGACCAAGGAGTTCGAGACCTACGGCATCAAGGAAGGCATCGAGAAGTTCCCCAACCTGCCGCGCGTGGCCTATGTCCACATGCTGCAGTCCCAGGGCCTGCTGCACGACACCTATGTTTACGGTGTTGACGCCAAGCGCTCCCTGACCACCATCCTCAACCCCACCGAGACGATGGACGGTGCGATCATCAGCGGCAACTGCGTTTCCGCCTGCGACAAGAACACGACCTATCATCACCAGAACAACCCCGTGGTCGCGGACCTCTTCGAGCAGCACGGCAAGACCCTCAACTACGTCTGCAACATCATCACCAACGAGAACGTCTACCTCGCCGACAAGCAGCGCTCTTCCGACTGGAGCGCGAAGCTCTGCCGCCTGCTGGACCTCGACGGTGCGATCGTTTCCCAGGAAGGCTTCGGCAACCCCGATACCGACCTGATCATGAACACGAAGAAGATCGAGCAGGTCGGCGTGAAGACCACCATCATCACCGACGAGTACGCCGGTCAGGACGGTAAGTCTCAGTCCCTGGCGGATGCCGATCCTCTGGCCGATGCTGTCGTCACCGGCGGCAACGCCAACGAGGTCATCATCCTCCCGGCGATGGACAAGGTCATCGGCACGCTCGACTATGTCGACAAGATCGCCGGCGGTCATGCCGGTTCTCTGCGCGAGGACGGTTCCATCGAGGCGGAGCTGCAGGTCATCACCGGCGCTACCAACGAGATGGGCTTCAACTGCCTCAGCGCCCGATAAGCAAGGAAAGGAGGAAATAACAGATGAGTTTTAAAGTTGTTCATTATATCAACCAGTTCTTTGCCAACATCGGCGGCGAAGAGATGGCTCATGTCGCTCCCGAGCTGCGCGACGGCATCGTCGGCCCCGGTCTCGCGTTCCAGCAGGCCTGGAAGGGCGAAGCTGAGATCACCAAGACGGTCGTGTGCGGCGACTCCTACTTTGCCGAGCACGAGAAGGAAGCCAAGGCGCAGATCCTCGAGTGGGTCAAGGCCGAGAATCCCGACCTGTTCCTTGCCGGTCCCGCGTTCAACGCCGGCCGTTACGGCTACGCCTGCGCCACCATCTGCAAGGCCGTTCAGGACGAGCTGGGCATCAAGGTCCTCACCGGTATGTATGAGGAGAACCCCGGCGCCGACCTCAGAAACAGCATTCTGATCGTTTCCACCGCCAACTCCGCCGCCGGTATGCGCAAGGCCGCGCCCGCCATGGCGAAGCTCGCGATGAAGGTCATGAAGGGCGAGAAGCTGGGCGCTTCCGTTGAGGATGGCTACATGAACCAGGGCGTTCGCGTCAACTTCTTCGACAAGGAGCGCGGCTCCAAGCGCGCTGTCAAGATGCTGCTGAACAAGCTGGCTGACAAGCCCTTCACCACCGAGTATCCCATGCCGTCTTTCGACCGCGTGGCTCCCAACCCCGCCATCAAGGACCTGAGCAAGGCGACCATCGCCCTGTGCACCTCCGGCGGTATCGTCCCCAAGGGCAACCCCGACCACATCGAGTCCTCTTCCGCTTCCCACTACGGCGAGTACAGCCTTGCCGGCGTGAACGAGCTGACGGAAGCGACCTACGAGACCGCGCACGGCGGCTACGATCCGGTCTACGCCAACGCTGACCCCAACCGCGTCCTCCCCGTGGATGTGATGCGCGATCTGGAGCGCGAGGGCAAGATCGGCAAGCTGCACGAGACGTTCTACACCACCGTCGGTAACGGCACCTCCGTTGCCAACGCCAAGAAGTTTGCTGCCGAGTACGCACAGAAGCTGCTCAAGGCCGGTGTTCATGCCGTCATCATGACCAGCACATGAGGTACCTGCACGCGTTGCGGTGCAACGATGGTTAAAGAGATCGAGCGCGCTGGCATCCCTGTGGTGCATATGTGCACGGTCACCCCGATTTCCCTGACGGTCGGTGCGAACAGAATCGTTCCCACCATCGCCATTCCTCACCCGCTCGGCAACCCCGCCCTCCCGCATGACGAGGAGAAGGCGCTCCGCCGCAAGCTGGTCGAGAAGGCCCTCAAGGCCCTGACCACCGAGGTCGAGGACCAGACTGTTTTTGAGGACTGATCCCCGCATTTCCAGCGATCCCGTGCGGCGCGGCCGCGCCGCACGGGATGATATCGAAACCTCTAAGGGGGACATGGAACAATGAGCAAGATTTACGACGTGATCGTTCTGGGCGCAGGCCCCGCAGGCCTCACCGCCGGTCTTTATTCCGGGCGCGCCAGACTCTCTACCCTTGTGATCGAAAAGGGTCAGGATGGCGGTCAGATCGCCATCACCAATGAAATTGAAAATTATCCCGGTCAGGTCGAGGGCGACAGCGGCCCGAGCCTGATCGCGCGTATGACGAAGCAGTGCGAGCACTTCGGCGTTGAGCGCGTGAGCGACATGATCAAAGAGGTCCAGCTCACCGGCCCCGTCAAGAAGCTCGTCGGCGTAAAGGGCGAGTATGAGGCCAAGTGCGTCATCATCGCCACCGGCGCGTTCCCGCGCCCCATCGGCTGCAAGAACGAGGGCAAGTTCGTCGGCAAGGGCATTTCCTTCTGCGCGACCTGCGACGCCTCCTTCTTCCAGGATCTTGAAGTGTACGTGGTCGGCGGCGGCGATGCTGCCGTGGAAGAGGCCATGTACCTGACGAAGTTCGCCCGCAAGGTGACCATCATCCACCGCCGCGACGAGCTGCGCGCCGCCAAGTCCATCCAGGAGAAGGCCTTCAAGAACGAGAAGCTCCACTTCATGTGGAACACCGTTGTGGACGAGGTCGACGGCGAGGACGATATCCTCTCCAAGATGATCGTGAAGAACACCAAGACCGGCGAGCTGACGACCATCGAGGCGGACGAGGACGACGGCCTGTTCGGCCTGTTCGGCTTCATCGGCCTTCTGCCCAAGAGCGACCTCTTCGAGGGCGTGATCGATATGGACAAGGGCTACATCAAGACCGATGACAACATGCACACCAACGTCGAGGGCGTTTATGCCGCGGGCGATATCCGCGTCAAGAGCCTGCGCCAGGTCGTCACTGCCGCTGCGGACGGCGCTATCGCCGCCATGCAGGCTGAAAAATACATTGCCAATCTTGAATAAGAAAAGGAGAATTTGTCATGCTCGAACTCGATAAGACTACCTTTGAAGCCGAAGTGCTTCAGGCTCCCGGCAAGATCCTTGTTGACTTCTACGGCGACGGCTGCGTTCCCTGCGCTGCCCTGATGCCCCACGTCCACGGCTTTGCCGACGTTTACGGCGACAAGATCAAGTTCTGCGCCCTGAACACCACCAAGGCCCGCCGCCTTGCCATCTCCCAGAAGATCCTCGGCCTGCCCGTCATCGCGATCTATGAGAATGGCCAGATGATCGACTCCTGCGTCAAGGACGATGCTACGCCCGAGAACGTGGAAGCCATGATCAAGAAGTATATCTAAGTTATCCCATCCGCGATAGTCCGCCTTCTGCAAGGAAGGCTGCTATAAAATTCTAAGGAAAAGGAGGAAAGAGTAATGAGCATCTTAGCTGGTAAGAAAGTTGTCATTATCGGTGACCGCGACGGTATCCCCGGTATGGCGATCGAAGAGTGCGCAAAGTCCGCCGGTGCGGAAGTCGTATTTTCCTCGACGGAATGCTTCGTCTGAACGGCCGCAGGTGCAATGGATCTGGAAAACCAGAAGCGTGTGAAGGAATTCGCTGAGCAGTATGGCCCCGAGAACGTCGTCGTTCTTCTGGGTGCTGCTGAGGGCGAAGCTTCCGGCCTCGCTGCTGAGACGGTCACCGCCGGTGACCCGACCTATGCCGGTCCGTTGACAGGAGTCTCGTTGGGACTCACGGTTTATCACGTTTGCGAGCCTGAGGTCAAGGCTGAGTTCGATCCTGCCGTCTATGACGAGCAGATCAGCATGATGGAAATGGTTCTGGATGTTGATGATATCATCAACGAAATGAGCGCCATCCGCGATCAGTACTGCAAGTATCTCGGCAAATAAGCAAACTGCTGCACAATCAGACAGGTGTCTATGAAGGCGGCGGCTTCTGCCGCCGCCTTCCGCAGTTTGGCCGCTTTCAATGGCTGCAGCAGCCGGAGGCCGCGGCGTGATGATGCAGCGATGCGTTCGCTGCAGCGATTCAAGGCGATCAACAGAAGAAGCGGGACGGCCCGAAAGGACCGGCCCTGAAAAACCGAAACAAATTAGTTAGAAGGGAAGGACTACACTATGAAAGCAGTCATCAAGGGCGCCGGTTACATCCTGGCGCACGCACCCGATATGGTGATCCATAACGGCACCACCCAAACGACCGAGCGCATCGTCAACCCCGAGAGCGAATACCTCAAGGAGCTGCCCAGCCACATCCGCTCGTTCGATCAGGTGCTCTCCTACTGGCCCAACCAGGTCTACATCGGCAACAAGACCCCCGAGGATCTCGCCGCCGTTCCCCAGCCCTGGTGCGACAAGACCTGCGAGGTCAATGACCGCTACGGCAAGTTCGGCCAGATGATGCCCCAGGAGGAGTTCCTGCTGCTGATGCAGGCCTGCGACGTGTTCGACCTCGTCAAGCTGGACGCGGAGTTCGTCGCGGCCCACCGCGCGGAGCTCGCCGCCAACCCCCTCATCGATGAGACCATCATGGCCCGCATCCCCGAGGCCCAGACCGAGAAGGCCGAGATCGAGCGCCTTGTTGCCGAGGAGCATTCCGAGGGCCTGTACAATAACGGCGTTCTCGTCGGCTGCGTCAACCGCGCGCACGACATCGACGTGAACCTCTCCGCTCACGTCATGCACGAAAACATCGTCTCCAAGGCGTCCTCCGTGCTGGCGCTGCTCGCGGCGCTCAAGCAGAGCGGCGTTGCCAAGGAGGACGTTGAGTACGTCGTGGACTGCTGCGAAGAGGCCTGCGGCGATATGAACCAGCGCGGCGGCGGCAACTTTGCCAAGGCCGCGGCCGAGATCGCGGGCCTGAGCCACGCGACCGGCTCCGACGTGCGCGGCTTCTGCGCCGGCCCGTCCCACGCACTGATCGACGCGGCGTCCCTCGTCGCTTCCGGCGCCTACAAGACCGTCGTCGTCACCGCCGGCGGCTGCACCGCCAAGCTCGGCATGAACGGCAAGGACCACGTCAAGAAGGGCCTGCCCATCATGGAAGATATGATCGGCGGTTTCGCTGTTGTTCTGACGCAGGATGACGGCGTGAGCCCCGAGGTGAACCTGCAGATGATCGGCCGCCACACCGTCGGCACGGGCTCCGCGCCGCAGGCCGTTATCTCCAGCCTTGTCACCGATCCTCTCGACAAGTTCGGCATGAAGATCACCGATATCGACAAGTATTCCCCCGAGATGCAGAACCCCGACATCACCAAGCCGGCCGGCGCTGGCGATGTGCCGCTTGCCAACTACAAGATGATCGCGGCGCTCGCGGTCAAGCGCGGCGAGCTGCAGCGCGCCGACCTCGCCAAGTTCCCCGAGGAGCACGGCCTGACCGGCTGGGCGCCCACGCAGGGCCACATCCCCTCCGGTGTGCCCTATATCGGCTTTGCCCGCGAGGATATCCTCTCCGGCAAGTGCAAGCGCGTGATGATCATCGGCAAGGGCTCTTTGTTCCTGGGCCGCATGACCAACCTGTTCGACGGCGTGTCCTTCGTCATCCAGGCCAACAGCGGCGAGGAGAAGTCCTCCGGCGTCAGCGAGGCCGAGGTCAAGGACATGATCGCCAAGACGATGCGTGATTTCGCCGCGACGCTGCTTGCGCAGGCGGAATAATGGAGGAATCGTCATGAGTGATTTGCAGAAGACCATTGCAAGGACCTTCCTCGAAATGGCCGAGGGTCTGGAGAGCGGCTCCTACGGGCCGCGCCCCAGGATCGCGCTGACTGGCATGGGCAGCGAGCATGGCGAGGAGAACGCCATGCAGGCGGCCATCATGGCCAGCAAGCGCGGCGTGGACGTGTACTACATCGGCTCGCTCGAGGCGGAAGGCATCACGACCATCCACGTGGCCGACGATGAGGAAGGCCACAAGAAGATGGAGCAGATGGTGGAAAACGGCGAGGTCGACGGCGCTGTGACCATGCACTTCCCGTTCCCCATCGGCGTTTCCACGGTCGGCCGCGTTGTGACCCCGGCGAAGGGCAAGGAGATGTTCGTCGCGAACACCACCGGCACCTCGAGCGGAGATCGCATCGAGGGCATGATCAAAAACACCATTTACGGCATCATCACCGCCAAGGCCTGCGGCGTGAAGGACCCCACGGTCGGCATCCTGAACGTGGACGGCGCACGCCAGACCGAGATGGCGCTCAATCAGCTGCGCGAGGGCGGCTATGACTTCAAGTGGGCCACCTCCGCGCGCGCCGACGGCGGCGCCGTGATGCGCGGCAACGACGTGCTCCAGGGTACGCCCGACATCATGGTCATGGACAGCCTGACCGGCAACGTCATGATCAAGATGATGTCCGCCTACACCACCGGCGGCAGCTTCGAGTCCACGGGCTTCGGCTACGGCCCCGGCATCGGCAAGGACTATAACAAGCTCATCCTCATCATCTCCCGCGCCAGCGGCGCGCCGCTGATCGCCAACGCGATTGAGTACGCGGCCCAGCTCGTGCGCGGCAAGGTGTTCGAGGTCGCCAAGCAGGAGTTCGAGGCCGCTGAGAAGGCCGGCCTGAGCCGCATCCTCGAAGCGCGCAAGGCCGCTGCCAAGGGCGCTTCCGCCGCGGCGGAGGAAGAGGTCAAGTGCCCGCCCGCCGAGCCCTGCACCGCCAGCATCCCCGGCATCGAGGTCATGGACCTTGAGGACGCCGCAAAGGTGCTGTGGAAGGCCGGCATCTATGCCGAGACCGGCATGGGCTGCACGGGCCCGCTCGTCATGATGAGCGAAGCCAACCACGAAAAGGCCGTCGAGCTGCTCAAGGGCGCGGGCTATATCGGCTGAGGAGGAACGAGCAATGCTGGTAAAAGACACCGTAAAGAAAACGGAGCTGGACCTGACCACGGCGGAGCTGATCGATCTGGTCGCCAACGGCAACCGTCAGGTCGACCTCGTGTTCGACGAAAAGCAGAGCGATGAGGACGGCTATCTGCACTGGGACCGCGAAAACTGGACCAGCGTGGACGGCAAGCGCTTCATCCGCAGCTATTTCCTCGATGGCCGCGCGCTGAGCGATTACAGCGGCTATAACAAGTACGACATGAAGGGCTATTTCCAGCCGGAAAAGGCCAAGGAAGTTCTGCTTGGTTAATGGAAATGAAGCGGCGCGCCGACAGGCGCGCCGCTTTCCAAAAAAATCTTCGCCCAGCTCTTGACAGAACGGGAAAAAGCCCCTATAATATCTGTGTTGTGCAGTGCAGAGTGTCTGTCTGCTGTATCCGGGTGTAGCGCAGTTGGTAGCGCGCATGGTTCGGGACCATGAGGCCGTGAGTTCGAATCTCGCCACTCGGACCACCTTGAAAAAGCCTTGAAATGTCAGCATTTCAAGGCTTTTTGCATAACGTCAGTTAGAGTAATCTAACAATGGAAGGGGAGCAAACCATGTCTTTTTTTGAAAATACGCGCGAGCCGGTGGGGCTGGGCGGGAAGCTGATGGTGGCGATGATGAACGTCGGCCACCGGGCGCTGGCGGACTGGGGGCTGTCGTTCGTGCGCCCGGCGAAGGACGCGAGCGTGCTCGACTGCGGCTGCGGGGGCGGCGCGAACATCAAAAAGCTGCTTACGCTGTGCCCGCAGGGCACGGTCAAGGGGATCGACTACGCTGCCGTCAGCGTCGAAAAGTCGAAAAAGGTCAACGAAGCGGCCATCGGCGCGGGGCGCTGCATGGTGATGCGCGGGAGCGTGACGGATATGCTCTTCGCTTCGGCGCAGTTCGACCTTGTCACCGCGTTTGAGACGGTCTACTTCTGGCCGGACCTGCCGCAGAGCTTTGCCGAGGTGCACCGCGTGCTGAGACCGGGCGGGACGTTCCTCATCTGCAACGAGTGCGGCGGCGAAAACCCGAAGGACGAGAAGTGGACGGAGAAGATCGACGGCATGACCATCTACCGGGACGAGCAGCTTCGGGAGACGCTGGAGCAGGCGGGCTTTCGCAATATGGAGGTCCATAAAAACGGAAGGGGCTGGCTCTGTGTGCTGGCGAAAAAGTAAACAGCGAGCGAAAAAGGAAGGGGTGCATGCGGCAAGAGCCGGATGCGCTCTTTTTGCGTTCGACAGGAAGGGCGGATTTTTGAAAAACGCGGAAAATGGGCTTGGCAAATTCAAACTCTCCAACTATATGTTCGTACCGCCATATGGAGACCACCGGCTACCCCGCGCACAAGGGCGGCATGCTGACGAAAAAGCTGCTTGCACATCGTCATAACCTCCTGCTTCGAGAGCGTCTTCGAGGTCATCCGCCACGGCATGAGCAGGGAAGAGGCACGGGAGTACATCCGTCTTCTCAGCCGCTATCACCGCACAGGCTTTCGCCTTTGCACAGATGAATGGCGGTCAGAACGAAAAATATTGTGCACAGGTGCAGAAAAGCTTGTTAAAGACGCATAAAATATCTGCGTTCGCAAAGTTTTGCTTGCCTTTTGCCGATATGTGAGTATAATATGGAACGAACTCAAAGGAGGTGCAGCTATGCTTGTTTCTTACAACAGCTTATTTAAGCTGTTGATCGACAAAGGATGGAACAAAACGGAATTCGCCCGGGAGGTCGGCATCAGCTCCAACACGCTCGCCAAGCTCTCAAAAAACGAGCTCGTGTCGCTCGAGGTGCTGGTGCGCATCTGCCAGAAGCTCGACTGCTCGCTTGGCGATATTGTGCAGATCGCGCCGCCCGAGCCGCCCATCAAGAGCAGCATCGAGCGCGTGATCAAACGAAAGGAAGAACGAAAGAGAGGAGGGACGCCGTTCCGCCATGAGTAACGAGAAAACAGAGTCCGGCTCTTCCTTTATGGAAAAGCTGGCGACCTTTATTGTGGATAAGAGGAACCTGATCTTCCTCATTACGATCATTCTTCTGATCTTTTCCGTATTTTCCCGCAACTGGGTGGAGGTGGAGAGCGACCTGACCTATTACCTGCCCGCCGATTCCGAGACGAAGCAGGCCCTGAACATCATGGACGAGCAGTTCGTCACCTACGGCACGGCCGAGGTCATGGTGGCCAACGTCACGCCCGAGCAGGCCGCTGCGCTTGAGCCGAAGATCAAGGAGGTCAAGGGCGTGCAGAGCGTGGATTACGACGAAACGAGCGCGCATTACAACAATCTCTCCGCGCTCTATTCCGTCACCTTCGCCTACAGCGAGGACGACGAGGCCTGCCTTGACTCGCTGAACGCGGTGAAGGAGCTGCTCAAAGACTACGACCTCTACATCGACACGGACCTCGGCAACACGCAGCAGGAGACCATCGACCACGAGATCAGCGTCATCATGGTCTATGTCGCCATCGTCATCGTCATCGTGCTGCTCTTTACGTCCGAGACCTACGGCGAGGTGCCGGTGCTGATCCTCACGTTCGTGGTGGCGCTGGTGCTCAACCAGGGCACGAACTTCCTGATGGGCAAAATTTCGTTCATCTCGAACTCCGTGACGAGCATCCTGCAATTGGCGCTCTCGATCGACTACGCCATCATCTTCTGCAACCGCTTTAAAGAGGAGCACAAGCTTCTGCCCCTGCGCGAGGCCGTCATCGTCGCGCTGAGCAAGTCCATCCCCGAGATCGGCGCGAGCAGCCTGACGACCATCGGCGGTCTTGTCGCGATGCTCTTCATGCAGTTCAAGCTTGGCCCCGATATGGCGCTGTGCCTGATCAAATCCATCCTCTTCGCGCTGCTCGCGGCGTTCATCGTGATGCCGGGCCTTCTGATGCTCTTCGGCCCGCTCATCGACCGCACGCAGCACCGCAGCTTTGTGCCGAAGATCCCGTTCATCGGCAAGCTCGACTATGCCACGCGCCATGTGATCCCCATCGTTTTCGTGGTGCTGGCCGTCATCGGCTACAATCTCTCGTCCAACTGCCCCTACGCCTACGGCTACGGTCTCATTTCCGCGCCCAAGCAGAATGAAACGCAGTTTGCCGAGCAGATGATCGAGGACAACTTTACGAGCAAGAACATGCTTGCGCTCATCGTTCCCGCGGGCGACTACGACAAGGAAGCCGCCATCCTGAACGAGCTTGCGCAGTACGACGAGGTCGAGTCCACGATGGGCATGACCAACATCGAAGCGCTCGACGGCTACATGCTCGCCGACAAGCTCACGCCGCGCCAGTTTGCCGAGCTTGCGGGCCTTGACTACGAGGCCGCGCAGGTCGTTTACGCGGCCTATGCCGCCCAGAACGAGGAATACGGCAAGCTCGCGGGCAACCTTTCGACCTACAAGGTGCCGCTCATCGATATGTTCCTCTTTGTCTGCGAGCAGGTCGATTCCGGCATTGTGACGCTCAGCGCCGACCAGACGAAGATGCTCCAGGACGCCGAGGTGCAGATGAAGAGCGCCAAGGCCCAGCTCCAGGGCGAGGATTACAACCGCATGCTCATCTACCTCACGCTGCCCGAGAGCGGCGACGAGACCTACGCCTTCACCGACAAGATTTTGGAGATCGCGGAGAAATATTATCCCGACGAGAACGTCTACCTCGCGGGCGAATCGACGAACGAGTATGAATTTGAAAAGTCCTTCGCCGTGGATAACAAGGTCGTGAGCATCGTGTCGGTGCTCGTTGTTATGCTGGTGCTGCTCTTCACGTTCAACTCCGCCGGCATGCCGGTGCTGCTGATTCTGGTCATCCAGGGCTGCATCTGGCTCAACTTCTCGTTCCCGACCATCACGGGCAAGTACATTTTCTTCTTAGGATACCTGATCGTTTCGTCCATCCAGATGGGCGCGAACATCGACTACGCCATCGTCATCGCCAGCCGCTATCAGGAGATGAAGGTGAAGATGGAGCACCGCGACGCCATCATCGAAACGCTGAACTTCGCCTTCCCGACGATCATCACCTCCGGCTCGATCCTCTCGATCTGCGGCTTTTTGATCGGCAGCATGACATCTGAGCCCGTCATCGCGGGCATCGGCGAGAGCCTTGGCCGCGGCACGGTCATCTCCATCATCATGGTCATGTTCGCCCTGCCGCAGATCTTGCTCATCGGCAGCGGCATCGTCGACAAGACCTCGTTCTCCGTCCCGTCCATCGCGGAAAAGAAATCGGGTCACGGTAAGGTCTCCGTCAACGGCATGGTGCGCGGCAGCATCAATGGTACGGTGCATGGCATCATGCACGCCACGGTCGAGGGCGACATCGACCTGAATCTGATCTCCGGATCTGCAAATGAGGAGCAAGACGATGAAGAAGACTAATCATTTCTATCGCTTCTGCGCGCTTGCACTCTCGTGCCTGCTGCTCATCTCGCTTCTCCCTGTCACGCAGGTCTTGGCAGACGGGGACGGCGCCATCCATATCAAGAGCGCAGAAGACTTACGATCCCTCGCGCATTCCTGCACGCTCGACTCCTGGTCGCGCGGTAAAACCGTTGTGCTTGACAACGATATCGCGCTGACCGACGATGACGAGCTCCCCATCCCGACGTTCGGCGGCACGTTCAACGGCAACGGCCACACCATCAGCGGCCTTTCCATCACGCAGAGCGTCTCCCCCGCCGGTCTTTTCGGCGTGCTGCAAAAGGACGCCGTCATCAAAAACCTGAATGTTGAGGGCACGGTCACCCCGTCCGGCGACAGCGAAAATATCGGCGGCATCGTGGGTGAAAACCACGGCACGATCGAAAGCTGCACATTCAACGGAAGCGTTTCCGGCAAACGCAGCGTCGGCGGCATCGCGGGCAGCAACCTCGCCACGGGCATCGTGCGCGCGTGCGACGCCTCGGGCGCGATCTTCGGCCAGAGCATGACCGGCGGCATCGTGGGCGAGAACCTCGGCTCCATCGTCTCCTGCCGCGGCCGCGCCTATGTAAACATCGAGAGCACTGACCCCTCCATCGACCTGAGCAATTTGAACCTCGAATTCTCGCTCGACCTCGCCAAGCTCTCCCGCGCCGACACGCTCAACACCGCCACCGACACCGGCGGTATTGCAGGCTATTCCTCCGGCGCGATCGCGTCGAGCACAAACTACGCCGCCGTCGGTTATCAGCACATCGGCTACAATATTGGCGGCGTGGTCGGCCGCAGCAGCGGACAAGTGCTCGCGTGCAGCAATGAAGGCGCGATCTGCGGGCGAAAGGACGTCGGCGGCATCGCCGGCCAAATGGAGCCCTATATCCGCATGGAGATCTCCGACGGTCTGCTGCAGCAGCTCAAAACACAACTCAACGAGCTCAGCGGTCTTGTCAACACAGCAACCAACCATGCCGAAGGCGGCTCGAATGAGATTGCCTCGCGCCTGAACAGCATGTCCGGCTATGTGGATAACGCCGCCAACGAGCTGAACAACGTCCGGCTGAACGCCAGTATTGACAGCGTCATCACCGGCGACGGCTCCCATTCCTCCGACACTCTGATCGGCGGCAGCAGTGCCGCAGGCGCGGGCGCGAGCCACGAGGGCAATGCCTCGGGCACCGTCACCGGCTCGACTCAGATTGTCGCTGCACCGGATCTTGGCGGGCTGACCTCGTCGATCAACGGCCTGAGCAGTCAGGTCACGATGCTCAACAGTGCCGCGAACGGTACGGTCGGCACGCTGGCGAACGACATCCGCGCCATCAGCAATAAGTTCAACGAGCTCTCGAACACCGTGCTGAGTGCCATGTCGGACAGCGGCGTGAGCAGCATCATCTCCGACACGTCGTCCGTCGATATCGACGCGGTCACGTTCGGCAAGGTGTCGCTCAGTAAAAATACCGCCGCGGTGTACGGCGACGTCAACACCGGCGGCATCGCGGGTTCGATGGCGCTTGAATACTCCCTCGACCCCGAGGACGACGTCACCGAGCATCTTTCAAGCCTTTACCGCAGGCAGTATGAGTACAAATCCATCGTGCAGAAGTGCGTCAACACCGGTGCAATTTCCGGCAAGCGCAGCTATGTCGGCGGCATCGTGGGGCGCATGGACCTCGGCTATGTCACCGGCTGCGAGGGCTACGGCTCCGCGGAGAGCGAAAACGGCAGCTATGTCGGCGGCATCGCGGGCGTGACGGGCGGCGTGGTGCACGGCAGCTACGCGAAGTGCACGCTTGGCGGCAAAAAGTACGTCGGCGGCATCGTCGGCTCCGGCGTACAGGAGAGCGTGGACGGCAGCAAGAGCAGCGTGAACTGGAACTATTCGCTCGTGGAGATCACCGACTGCCAGCAGTACGCGGGCGCGGTCTCCGGCAGCGATACAGGCGATTTTGCCAACAACTACTATGTTTCCGACGATCTTCCCGGCATCAACCGCCAGGGCTTTGCCGCTCGCGCCGAGCCCATTCCCTATGAGCAGCTCTATGCGCTCGACGATCTTCCCGACGGCATGAAGTCCTTTACGCTCACCTTTGTCGCCGACGGCGAGGAGGTGCTGCGCAAGACCTTTGACTACGGCGCGTCCTTCGGCGCGGACGATATCCCCGACGTGCCGGACAAGGACGGCTGCCATGGCCGCTGGGACCGCACGGACCTGACGAATCTGCATTTCGACACCGTCGTGACGGCAGAATATGAGGCCTACACGCCGGGCCTTGCCTCCGAGCAGACGCGCGAGGGCGGCCTTTCGGTGCTTCTGGTCGAGGGCGAGTACAACGACGGAGACGCCATCACCGTCACGGCGGAGCCGCTCACGCCCGAGGTCTTCGGCGTGCAGAGCGGGACGCTTTTCGACCGCGTGCGCGGTTATTTCTCCTGCCTTGGGCGCGGAGAGCTGCCGCCGCTGCTCGCCAATCAGGAGGTGCTCGAGCAGTGGAGCATCGAGCTTGCGGACGACGGGCAGGAGGAGCACGCCGTGCGCTACCTGCCGCCCGACGGCTATAGCAGCCCACGTATCTACGTCCGTCAGGGCGGCGCGTGGCACACGGTCGATACCGGTACGATGGGCAGCTACCTCACCTTCCCCGTGACGGGGACGAGCGTGGAGATCGCGGCGGTGAGCACGCTGGCCGTCGGCGGGATCTGGCTCGGCGCGCTCGCGGTCCTTATTCTGCTGATCGTGCTCATCATTGTTCTTGTGAAGCGCGGCAAGCGCAGAGCGCGCCGCCGCGCGGCGCAGGCGAGCGCCGCCGTGGAACAGGCGGAGCAGATCCTGCGCGGCAGAGAAGAGCGCGCGAAGGCCGCGGCCGCCGCGGTCGCAGCTGCGTCCGTGACGGCGGAAGCCCCTGCGGTCGAAGCGAGCGCGGCGCAGGACGAAGCGCCCACGGTGGAGGGCATCCTCGCCGAATCCTCCGCGGAAGAAAAGCGCCCCGACCCGGCGGACGATTCTATCGAAGCGCGCCTTGCGCGCGCCGAGGAGGAGCTGCGGCTTCTGCGCGAGGAGCGCGAAGCGCGCGAAAACGCGCTCACGCAGCCCGCGGTCAAGCCGGTCAAGCGCCGCGGCAGAAAGCGCCGCTGGCTCCCGGTGCTCATCACGGTGCTGGCGCTGCTCGCTGCCGCCGCGGTGTTCTTCCTCAGGTCCGACGTGAAAAAGGACCTTGAGGCCTATTCCCTCGTCGAAGCGCGCGTGAAGGAGGAGCCCCTTGCGATGGATGTCACCGCGGACGCCTCCTATGGCAAGCTCGACGCGCAGGTGAGCGCCGTCGTCACCCGCACGAAGGCGGATGACACGAGCGTGACGTGCATCGAGCGCAGCGGCGCGATGCTCTACTACGCAAACGGCGTGATCTATCTGGAAAACGGTCGGGCCTATCCCGTGCTCGACGCGTATCCCGATTATTCCGCCCTGCTCGACAAGACCGCCGCGCTCTGCCGCAGCCTGACGATCAGCAAGTCGGTGGACGGGCAGGAGAAGATTTACACCCTGACCGCCGAGGGCGAGGACGCGGCATCTCTGCTGCGCATCCTCGCTTCCGATGAGATCGCGGACGCCGCGTCGCTCAGCGCGCTGCGCGTGGACCTCGTCGCCGAGAGCGGCGAGCTGATGGAGCTGCGCTTCTCCGCCGAGGGTGCGGGCGAGCTCAAGCTGGACGCGTCGGTCGTCTTCCGCGGCTCGTCCGCCGCGCCTGAGATCCCGGAGAAGGTGCTGGACGCGATCAAGTCCGGCACGGACGAGGTGAGCGGCACGTTTACGGACGATACGCTGCGGCTGATGCAGGCCCTTGCTGCGCTGCGGGAGCAGCAGGAGCTGTCTGCCGATATTGCGCTCTCTGCCGACTGCGGCCCCATCGTCGTGAGCGACACGCTGCAATACGACCGCCGCAGCTTCGACGGGCAGGATATCGCCTGCATCCGCAAAAATACGCTCGAATTCTACTTCTCGAACGGTAAGATCTGCACCTCGGACGGCAGCAGCGTGGACAGCGCGGAGTTGGTCGATTCCGCGCGGCTCGTCGATCTCACCTATGAGCTGCTGCTCAACGGCACGGCAAGCTGCACGCCTGTGACGGACGGCTACGCCTACACGCTCACGCTCGATCAGGACGGCATGAGTTCTCTGGCCGCCGCCATCGCCCCGTCGATCCGCGAGCAGGACGTTTCGTTCACTTCCGGGTACATCGAAGCGCGCGTCTCTGAGGACGGAACGCTCGAAGCGGTCAGCGTGTCGTGCAGCGGCGCGCTGCACCTGATCCTCACCGACGCGCCGGCGGCAGTCTCCGCCACGCTGACGCCCGCCGCGCGGGAATTTACGTTTTCTCAGCAGGCGCTCACGGCGCTGAAACAATAAAGAGGGAAGGAAGAAGTATGGGAAATCGCATCATCAGCATCAGCCGCCAGTTCGGCAGCGGCGGCCACGAGGTCGCGGTCAAAACAGCCGATCTTCTCGGCATCCGCGTGTATGAAAAGGAGCTGATCCGCCTTGCCTGCGAGTACGGCGAGCTGTCGGAAAAGACGCTCTCGGGCTCGGACGAGAAGGCCACGAATCCTTATCTTTTTCAGACCGTGCACGAGGGCAACTACCACGTGCTGCGCGGCAAGCCGACCAGCGAGGTCCTCTTTGCCCTGCAGAGCCACGAGATCCGCCGCATCGCCAGGCACGAGGAGTGTGTGTTCGTGGGGCGCTGCGCGGACTATGTGCTGCGGGACGCGGACGTGCGGCTTTTGAAGGTGTTCGTCGCCGCGCCGGACGAGCACCGCATCCAGCGCAAGATGGCGCAGGAAAAGCTCACGCGCGACCAGGCCATCCGCCTGATCCGCAAGATGGACAAGCAGCGCCGCAAGTACTACGAGAGCTACACGGGCCGCGTCTGGGGCGCGCCGAACGGCTACGACCTCTATCTCGACACCGGCACGGTCTCGACCGACGAAGCGGCTGAGATCATCGCCGAACGCTTCCGGCAGATGTAAAAGTGCAAAAAAGAAGGAACCGTTAAAAACGGTTCCTTCTTTTTCTCTGTTTACTGCGCAAAGTGGATCGTGATGGGGCAGATCTCGGCTTTGGTTCCGACGCGCATGTTCGGGCCGAACAGGCCGACGCCGGAGGTCACGATATTGTGCATCTGCCCCTTCTGAAGGTAGCCGCAGGCGTTTTCCCACATGAGCCGGATCGTGAGGTTGCCGGGGAACATCTGCCCGTCGTGCGTGTGGCCGCAGAGGTCGAGATCGACGCCCGCGTCCGCAAGCTCCTGTAATTCCTTGGGCTGGTGGTCGAGCACGAGGATGGGCCTGTCCTTATCCATATCCGCCGTGATCTCGGCGGGCGTTTTGCGCGTTTCGATGCCGCGCCCGGGGCGGTGTGCGTCGGGCCGGCCGTAGAGGTAGAACTTCCCGTCGATGAGCACGCCCTCGTCGCGCAGGAGCGTGATGTTCGCATCCTGCAAAAAAGCGTCCATGCGCGGGTCGCTCTCCTTCTTCTCGCTCTGGCGGAAGGTGAAGCCCGCGAGCACGGGCTCTTCGATGTCGTGGTTGCCGTAGCAGGCGTACACGCCGTATTTCGACCGGATGCCGCGCAGCGTCGCGGCAATCGTTTCGGGCGAATCCACCGCCTCCCATTCGTTGTCGAAGATGTCGCCCGCGATCACGACAAGGTCCGCGTCCTGCGCGTTGATCTTTTCCACCATCTGCCGCATCTGCGTTTCGCCGATGTTGTAGCCGAGGTGCAGGTCGGCCACGAGCACGACCTTCATCTCGTCCATGCCCTCGACCGTCTTGTTGACCGTCACGTCATAGGGCGTGACGTGGATGATGCGCGCGTTGACAACACCCCAGATAGAGGTGAAGAGAATGACGAGCGCGCACAAGCAGCCCGCGATGCGGTGCATTTTGGTGGTGATGAAAATGTGCTTGAACGGCAGCACGTAGCCAAGCAGCAGACGCAGAAGGTCCGCCGCGATCACCGCGAGCAGGACATAGAGCAGCACGCCGAGCCAGTAGTTGCCGATGAGCTTCATCACGCGCCGCAGCCGCCCGGCGGGCAGGAAAAAGGCGATGACGATGGAGCAGGCGAGAAACGCCTGCACGGCCACGGGCAGCGCCCAGCGCCGCAACAGCGGAGCAGAGATCGGAAGAGCGTCGTGGAGGGAAAGAGGGTTGGTGTGGGGGTTGTTGTGGGGGGGG
>JAYABH010000003.1:0-27800 GCA_037343695.1 bacterium
TCTTGAGGATACGCTCGACCTCGCCGCCGAAGTCGGCGTGGCCCGGGGTATCGACGATGTTGATCTTCGTGTCACCGTAGCGGATGGCGGTGTTTTTGGCGAGGATCGTGATGCCGCGCTCGCGCTCAAGGTCGTTGGAGTCCATCACGCGGTCCACGACCTCCTGATTTTCGCGGTAGACGCCGCCCTGCTTGAGCATTTCGTCCACGAGCGTGGTCTTGCCGTGGTCAACGTGGGCGATGATGGCTACGTTGCGAAGCTTTTCATTCTGCATATCATATCTCTCCTTCCCGCCGCAGGGGCAGGGATAATCTTATCGTGTAGGTCATTAACTGTAATAGTATATTCTGCCGCTTCGTCATTTGCAAGATTTTTTGAAACTTTTTTTGTCTCTTTTGCAGAAAAATTTGGAATGCCGCCGGTGCGGAGCATTCCGGCGCATTCATCCGGCATACCGCATGAGACCGGCGGTCAAAAATCGCCTAAATTCCGCGTAAAATTATAAAAGAAGGAAATTGACAAGAAAAACCGCATGGTTTATAATATATAAAATAACGCTTTAGCACGTTAGAGCGTTATCCGCGTACCGTTTTTGTATTCACCATGCGTGAATACAGCGCGCCTGCACGGGCCGCACGCCCGCGCAGAGAAATCATTACAACAAGGAGGAAATTGCATGAACAGAAAAGGAGCAAAGCGCCTGCTGGCCGTGCTGCTCTGCCTTGTCATGCTGATGGGCACCGTCCCTGCCGCGTCCGCGGCGGAGACGAAGTCCGGCGGCGTGACCTGGGAGCAGGTGGACGGCAGCGCGTCTCCCGACCGGTTCCAGCAGGAAGCTGTGACCGACCCGGAGGAAGCGCCGCTCTATGCGGACGATGAGATCGTCCGTGTCTCCATCGTGCTGGAGGCGGCACCGACCGTCGCGGTGTATTCCGCTGAAAACGACATCAGCGAGAACAGAGCCGCCATGAACTACCGCCGGCAGCTTCTGAACACCCAGAAGGCCATGGCCGGCACCATCGCCAAAAAGGCGCTGGGCAGAGGCGAAACGCTGGATGTGGTTTATAACCTGACGCTGGTCGCCAACGTCATTTCCGCCAACGTCCCCTACGGTGAGATCGACAAGATCAAGGCCGTGGACGGCGTTGAGGACGTGGTCGTTGCCACCCGCTTCACCCCCGATGTGGTGAGCATCGGCGACGTTGACCCCCAGATGGAGGTCTCCACCGGCATGACCGGCTCGAGCATCGCCTGGAGCAACGGCTACACCGGCGCGGGCATGCGTATCGCCATCGTCGATACCGGTCTTGACCTCACCCACCAGTCCTTCAACAGCGCGGCCTATGACTACGCCATCGCCGAGGACGCCAAGAACGACGGCGTGAGCGTCGAGAGCTACGACCTTCTGGACAAGGCGGAGATCGCCGAGAAGCTGCCCCAGCTTCATGTGTCCCAGATGAGCGGTGCGAGCGCCGACGATCTGTACGTCAGCTCCAAGATCCCCTTCGGCTTCAACTATGTCGATCAGGACCTTGATCTTGAGCACGTCAACGATCAGGAAGGCGAGCATGGCTCCCACGTGGCGGGCATCGCCGCTGCCAACCGCTACCTGAACGATAACGGTGCCTTCACCTCCGCGCTTGACAGCGTTCATATGGTGGGCAACGCCCCCGACGCGCAGGTGCTGGTCATGAAGGTCTTCGGCAAGGGCGGCGGCGCTTATACCGACGACTATATGGCCGCCATCGAGGACGCCATCATCCTCGGCTGCGACACCGTGAACCTTTCTCTCGGCAGCAGCGTGGCCGGTATGGCCTATGACCGCACGTTCTCCGGCATGCTCGAGAGCATGAGCCGCAGCGGCACGGTCGTCACCATCTCCGCCGGCAACAACGGCGCGTGGGCAGAAAACACCGCCGTCGGCGCTCTGTACAGCGACGATGTGAACTTCCAGACCGGCGGCTCCCCGGGCTCCTACACCAACTCCCTCGGTGTTGCGTCCGTGGATAACGACGGCGTGGTCAGCCCCTACTTCAGCGTTGACGGCGCGTCCTACGCCTTCAACGACGGCTCCGGCACCAACGAGCCCTTCGTTACGCTCGATACCACCGGCGCCGGCACGGACTACGACTACATCTTCATCGACGGCTTCGGCGAGGCGAGCGACTTCACGGCGCTGGGCGATCTCGTGAAGGGCAAGATCGTGTTCTGCAAGCGCGGCAACATCAGCTTCTATGAAAAGGGCGAAAATGCCGTGGACGCCGGTGCGGTCGCCACCGTGGTGTACAACAACCAGGCCGGCACCATCAACATGGACCTCTCCGACTACACCAAGACGGAGCCCTGCGTGTCCATCTCCCAGCTGGCGGGCGCGAAGATCAAGGCTGCTTCCACCGCGGCTGCGACCGAGAGCGGCTACGCCTATTACACCGGCAAGCTGACCGTGTTCAGCCAGATCGGCGTGACCAACTATAACTCCGCCTATCAGACCATGAGCTCGTTCAGCTCCTGGGGCGTTCCCGGCGATCTGAGCATCAAGCCCGAGATCACCGCCCCCGGCGGCAACATCTTCTCCCTCAACGGCACGCACCAGACCGAGACCGGCACGATCGCCGGCGGCTCTGACCAGTACGAGCTGATGAGCGGCACCTCCATGGCCGCCCCGCAGATGGCGGGCATCGGCGCGCTGGTCAAGCAGGCCATCGAGCAGCGCGGCATCTCTCAGAACGGCCTGAGCGACCGTGCGCTGGCCCAGTCCCTGATGATGTCCACCGCCACCCCGCTGACCGACGCTGACGGCAATTACTACTCCGTGCTCCAGCAGGGCGCGGGTCTTGCGAATGCCGACGCCGCCACCACCGCCGACTCTTACGTGCTCGTCAGCGGTCAGGACGACGGCAAGGTCAAGGTCGAGCTGGGCGACGACGCCGCGAAAACCGGCACCTACCGCTTCACCTTCACCATCAACAATCTGGACGGCAAGGCGCATCAGTACAACCTGAACGCCGACGTGTTCACCCAGGCGCCCACCGCCGACAGCGACGGCACGCTCTACATGCTGGGCAGCACCGTCAGCCTTGACTATTCCGACATCTCCTGGACCGTTGACGGCAAAAGCGCCGATCCCGCCGTGGATCTCTCCGGTTACGACTTCGACGGCGACGGCGATGTGGATCTGGATGACGCGCAGGCGCTGCTCGACTACATCACCGGCACCCGTGCCTCCATCAACGACAAGGCGAACGCCGACTTTGACGCCGACGGCGACATCGACACCTACGATGTCCACCTGTTCCTCGTCAGCTTCACCACCGGTCAGGTCACCGTTCCCGCAAACGGCAGCGTGACCGTCACCGGTACCATCGCTCTGAACGCCGGCGAAGTCTCCGAGCTGATGAGCCTCTATCCCAACGGCTTCTATGTTGAGGCCTATGCCAAGATCAGCGCCGTCCCCAACAGCGAGGGCGCTGTCGGCACCAGCCACTCCATCCCCGTTCTGGGCTTCTACGGCAACTGGACCTCCGCCTCCATGTTCGATAAGGGCGGCTACGTCGAGTACAGCTACGATCTTGAGGACCGTCCCCCGTACCTGTACAGCGGCACCCAGTACAACATGAACACCAACGTGCTGCTCATCCAGTACGCCGGCGATCCCAGCCAGTACTTTTTCGGCGTCAACCCCTATGCAGAGGACGCCGAGTATGACGCTTCCCGCGTCTCGCTGAACAACCAGCGCGGCGACACGCTTGCCGCATGGCGCTATTCCGCCATCCGCAATGCCGCCGCCAGCCGCATCACCGTGACCAACGCGGCCACCGGCGAGGAGGTCTACAACAGCGGCAGCCTCGGCAGCGCCACCGCCGCCTGGTGGAACGCCAACCAGAGCTCCTGGCAGAACATGAATTCTCAGGCGAGATTCGGCTGGAGCGGCAAGGGCCTGAACGAAGGCGATACCGCCGAGATCAAGCTCACGCTCGCTCCCGAGCTGTACGTGAACAACGAAAGCGGCGCTGTGGACTGGGCCTCTCTAGGCGACGGCGCGAGCCGCACCGTCCGGGTGACCATCGACAATACCGCCCCCGTTGTCAGCAACATCGCCTATGACGAAGAAGCCGGCACGCTGACCGTCACCGCCACCGATAACCGCTACGTAGCCGCCGCGATCCTGCTCAGTCAGGACGGCAAAATCGTCGCCCTCACCGGCTCCCTTGAGGACATCGAGCCCAACGAGGCCGGGGACTACACCCTGTCCCTCGCCAACGCCGAGGAAGGCGCGAAGAACTTCATGGTCCAGGTGTACGACTATGCTGATAACGTCACTACCGTGAAGCTGACGCTCGGCGAGGAGCCCTCTCCCGCTACCTCCATCGCGATCTCCCCCGACGCCCTCACGGTCCTCGCCGGCGGCACCGCTTCCGTGGCGCTGTCCGTTGAGCCGTGGAACGCGAGCGACACCTTCGAATGGACCTCCTCCAACGAGGACGTCGCCACCGTCAGCGACGGCGTGATCACCGGCGTTGCGCCGGGCAAGTGCACCATCACCGCCTTCTCCGCCCAGAATCCGGCGCTCACCTCCACCTGCGCCGTCACCGTCAAGACCATTGACGTTGACCTGAACGCCGTCGTCTGGGATGAGGACGCCGTGACCTACTGGTCCGTCTTCAATCCCCAGACCCTGCCCGACTACACCGCGATCAAGGCCTGCGGCTATCAGTTCGATTCCGCTGCCGACACCGCGGACGGCAAGATCTATGCCGCATCCATGAACGACGACAACAATGACGCCACCCTCTACGTGCTGGATGACGATCTGAACGCCACGAAGGTTGGCAATGTCGGCATCGGCGTTTCGGATATGGCCGACGCGCCCAGTCTCGGCAATTATCTGCTGGGTCTGTACGGGCCGTACATTCTGGTCATCGACAAGGCGACCGGCGCGTATGTCGGCGCATGGAACTGGAGCCTCGGCAGCAGCCTGGTCGGCATCGCATATGCCGGTTCGTTCGAAAACACGAACTACAATGAGATGGTCGATCTTTACTTCCTGGTCGACAACTCCGGCGCCGTCTACCTTGAAATGTTCATGGAGATGGACGGTGACTTCTACAACTTCAGAGGCTCGAATAAGGCTCTGATCGGCCATACCGGCTACACCGCCGGCAACTTCTACTCCTCCCTGATCTACGCCGAGGACAAGGACGGCGATCCCTACCTGTTCTGGAGCCGCTTTGACGGCAGCTCGCAGGATCTGATCGCCATCGACGTTGACAGCAGCGATACCGTCAACGCTTACCGTCTGGGCGGCTTCGGCAGTGTGGTCTGGCCCGTGGCCGGTCTGATGGCCGACGTGCCCGCGCTCTCTTCCGGCGTGAACACCGACGCGCTCTCCACCGCTTCCGTCAGCCCGCTCTCCGCCGCTTCCGAGATCGAGCTCCAGCCCATCGGCACGGCGGCCAGCCGCGTGCCCTCCGGCAGCCTGAACAGCATTGATCTCGGCAGCACCTCCGGCAGCGCCTATCAGGTGACGGTCGATGCGAGCAATCACACCGTGACGGTCCCCGTGGTCGCGAGCGACAGCACCAACGGCCTGTTCACCGTGAGCTACGACCCGAACATCCTCACCCTCAAGTCCGCGACCTACGGCAATGTGCTCCACAGTGCCGTGACGGCCAGCGGTGAGGTGACGGTGGCCTACGCCGCCGTTGAGGCCTACAATGGCCTTGTCGCGAACCTCGTCTTCTCCTATCCCTCCACCAGCTATCACAACAGAGAGACGAGCATTTCCCTCGTTGTCGGCGAGGACGGCGCGTCCGGCACGCCCGAGACCGACACCACCACGCTGGTCCTGCCCGGCAACACCCTGCCCGGCCAGCCCAGCACGCCCAGCAATCCCAGTAAGCCCAGCAACCCGAGCAAGCCCAGCGAGCCTACCACGCCCGGCAAGAGCTTTGACGACGTGAAGCCGGGTGACTGGTTCTACACGGAGGTCACCGACATGGCGAACAAGGGCTACATCAACGGCGTGTCCGACAAGCTGTTTGCCCCGAATCAGGCGCTCTCCCGCGCCATGCTCGTCACCATCCTCTACCGCATGGACGGCGCGAAGGCTACCGCCACCGCCAGCACGTTCAGCGATGTGGTGAAGGACAGCTGGTACGAGAAGGCGGTCGACTGGGCCGCTGCCAACGGCATCGTGAAGGGCTACAGCAGCACGCTCTTCGGGCCCGACGATCTCGTGACCCGTCAGCAGATGGCCGCGATCCTGTGGCGCTATGCCCAGTACAAGGGCCTTGACGTTTCCGCCAACGGCACCGTGATGCCGAGCTTCCCCGATCGCGACCAGATCGCGTCCTGGGCCGGTGAGGCGATCTCCTGGGCCTACAGCCGCGGCGTCATGACCGGCAGAAGCGGCGGCATGCTCGATCCCAACGGCAACGCCACCCGCGCCGAAGCCGCTGTGATGCTCTACCGCTTCCAGCAGCTCTCCGCCAACAGCGGCGGCGAAAAGATGTAACGCTTTTCCCGCCAAAACGGCACAATGAAAACCCCGGCGCTCACCGAAAGGTGAGCGCCGGGGTTTCTCTTTTCAGCTCTGTGATCTTTTCTTAGCCGAGCAGCTCGCTCAGCTCGTCGATCAGCTCGCCGAACAGCGACAGCGCGTCGTTGACAGGCGCGGGCGTGCGCATATCCACGCCCATATCGCGCAGCAGCGAGACGGGGTCCTTCGAGCAGCCGCCGGAGAGGAACTTTTTGTAGTCCTTGACGGCGCTCTCGCCCTCGCGCAGGATGCGGTTGGCGATGGCCACGGCGGCGGAGAAGCTCGTGGCGTACTGGAAGACATAGTAGTTATAGTAGAAGTGCGGGATGCGCGTCCACTCGAGCGCGATCTCGTCGTCAGACACCATGTCGGGGCCGAAGTAGAGCTTGTTGAGCGCCAGATACTTCTCGCTCAGCGCGTCGGCGGTCAGCGCTTCGCCGCTCTCGGCCATCTTGCCCATCTGAAGCTCGAACTCGGCGAACATCGTCTGGCGGTAGACCGTGCCCTTGAACTGGTCGAGGAAGTGGTTGATGAGGTAGGCGCGCTGCTTGCGGTCCGTCGTCTTGCCGAGCAGGTGGCGCATCAGGAGGATCTCGTTGCAGGTGGAGGCGACCTCGGCGACGAAGATGACGTACTCCGCCGTGTTCACGGGCTGGTACTTGCAGGAGTGCCAGGTGTGCATGGCGTGGCCCATCTCGTGCACGAGGGTAAACATGCTGTCGAGGTTGTCCTTGTGGTTGAGCAGGACATAGGGGTGGGGCCAGCCGCTGCCGGTGCAGTAGGCGCCGCCGCGCTTGCCGGTGTTTTCATACACGTCGACCCAGCGGTGGGTGAAGCCCTCCTCCAGCACGTCGGTATAGTCCTTGCCGAGGATGGCCAGCGCTTCGAGCACGGTCTTTTTCGCTTCGTCGTAGGTGATCTCGGCGTCCGCGTCGGCGACGATGGGGGTGTAGACGTCGTACATGTGCAGCTCGTCCACGCCCATGATCTTCTTGCGCAGCGCCACATAGCGGTACATCTTGTCGAGGTTCGCGTGCACCGCGTCGATGAGGTTCGTGTAGACCTCGGTCGGGACCTCGGTCACATCGAGAGCGGCCTCGAGCGTCGTGTTGTAATGGCGCGCGTCGGCAAAGAACTTGAGCTGCTTGAACTGCGCGTCGAGCGTGGAGGCGTAGGTGTTGCGGAACTCGCCCGCGCGCTTGTAGTAGGCCTTGAAGGTGTTCTCGCGCAGCGTGCGGTCGGCGCTCATCAGCAGCGGCACGAGCGTGCCGTCGGTCAGCTGGTGGACCTCGCCCTTGCCGTCGGTCACGTCGGGATAGCTCACGTCTGCATTGTGGAACATGCTGTAGGTGCGCGTGGGGCTCTCGCTGATCTCACCGGCGGCGGCGAGGATCTTTTCGCACTCGGGCGAGAGGATGTGCGCCTTGCGGCGGCGGATCTTTTCGATGTTGCGGCGATAGGTCTCGAGCTTCGGCTCCTCGGCGTAGAAGCGCGTGAGCGTCTCCTCGGGGATGGCAAGGATCTCGCTCGATTCGAACGCGCCCGCGCTGCTCAGCGCGACCATCATCGTCAGCGCCTTGCTGCGCATGCCCTGATAGAAGGAGTTGCCCACGTCCTGATCGCTGCGGCAGCTCGCGTACTCCACGAACTTGGCGACGCGCACGTTGAGCTCATCGCTGAGCGTGAACCACTTGAGCAGGATCTTCGCGCTTTCACCGAGCCGGCCGGCGAAGGCCGTCATGCGCTCGGGATAGGTCTTGAGGACCTTAAGCTCCTCGCTCCAGGCCTCGTCGCTCGCGAAAATGTCGCTCAAGTCCCAGGTGAACTCCTCGGGCACCTCGCTGCGCGGGAGGATCGTTTTTCCGTCCATATGGTTACCGTCCTTTTCTTGATTTTTATGTTCGTTTTTGTCCGTTTTTGGCGGACATTCTAAGGTCTCGGCTACCATTATAACGGACAAGCGCACCGAATACAAGCGCTTTCTCCGCTTCGCCGCGCGGAAAACAGACGTTGACAAACCCGCCCCCTTCGGGGTAAAATAAAGTATCAATATGCCCCCGTAGCTCAGTTGTATAGAGCGACCGCCTCCTAAGCGGTAGGCCACCAGTTAGAGTCTGGTCGGGGGTGCCAGAAACGCTGTGATCTTTCCGACCGCAGCGTTTTCCAATATTTTGAGATAAGGATGTGTTATTTTGTTACTCTCGGGGAAAAGTCTGAAGCACGACTTCATTCGGTTCGCCTCGGCCACGATGGCCTCGCAGATGGTGTTTTCGCTCTATTCCATGGTGGACGGCCTGATGGTCTCGATCGGCGTGAACGAGTACGCCATGAGCGCCGTCAACCTTGCCATTCCCTTCACCAACGCGCTCTTTTCCATCGCGGTGCTCTTCGCCGTCGGCTCGTCCACGCTCATCGCCATCTTCCTCGCGCAGGAAAAGCGGCACGAGGCCGACATGCTCTTTTCCCAGAATTTTGTCACGCTGCTCGTGCTCGGCGCGCTCGCAACGGCGCTGGTGCTGCTCTTCCTCGACCCGTTCGCAAGGCTCCTCGGCGCGGATGAGGTGACGCTCGACTATGTCAAGCACTATCTTCTCGGCATCGCGCCGTTCAGCGTGTGCTATCTCATCTCGTATAACCTCGAGGTCCTCGTCAAGACCGACGGCTATCCGCGCTACGCGCTCTTCACGGTCATCGGCGGGTGCCTGACGAACTGCGTGCTCGACTATGTCGCCATCTTCCACCTTGATATGGGCGTGTTCGGCGCGGCGGTGGCCACAGGCATCTCTCAGCTGGTGACGTGCCTTTCCTACTTTGCGCACTTTTTCAGCAAAAAGTGCAGCTTCCGGCTGCGGCGCTTCCGCTTTGACCCGAAGCTCTACGCCCGCGTGCTGCCCATCGGCCTGTCCGACGGCGTGACGGAGCTTTGTACGGGGCTGATGATCTTCCTCTTTAACCGCACGGTCCTGCGCTGCATCGGCACGGACGGCGTCGTGACCTACACGGTCATCGCCTACGTGACGACCATCATCATCAACCTCATGGTCGGCGTATCGCAGGGCGCGCAGCCGCTCGTGAGCTTCCACTACGGCAAGGGCGAGTACCGTGCGTGCGATACGCTGCTGCGCTACGCGCTCACGACCGTGTGCATCCTCGCGCCGGTGCTGTTCCTCGGGCTCTACATTTTCGCGCCGCAGCTCGTGCGCGCCTACCTGTCCCACGCGGACGCAGCACTCGTCGCCTACTCCGTCGGCGCGTTCCGGCACTACAGCTTCTCCTATCTGCTGCTGGGCTTCAACGTGGTCGCCGGCGGCTTTATGACGGCGCTCGAGCGGCCCGTGCCCGCCATCTGCATCTCCGTCGGCCGCGGGCTCGCGCTGCAAAGCGCGGTGCTGCTGCTCCTTGCCGCGCTCTTCGGCGGAGACGCGCTGTGGTACACGCCCATTCTGTCCGAGGGGCTGTGCCTGATCCTCTCGTTTTCCGCGCTGCGCCGTTACCGCCGCGCGGTACGCGCCAATTAAAAAGGAAGAGGGACGCCGAGCTTCGGCGTCCCTCTTTTGATATATTCTTCTTTAAAATTCGAGCTTTTCCATGCGGTCGAAGGCTTCTTTCAGCTGCCCGATACCCACGGTGCAGGCGATGCGGAAATGGTTTGCGCCGGTGCTGCCGAAGGGGCTTCCCGCGCTGACGAGCACGTGCGCGCGCTCCAAAAGCTCCTTGCAGAACTTTTTGTCGTCAAGCCCCGTCTTTTCAACGCCGGGAAAGAGATAGAACGTGCCCTTCGGGCGCACCAGGCTCAGGTACGGGATCTTCTCGATGCGGTCGGCGGAGTAAAAAATGCGGTCGCGGTAGGCCGAAACGTACTTCTCGCGGATCTCTTTGCGCACGCTCAGCGCCTGAATGGCCGCGCGCTGGGAGATGGACGGCGCGGAGTAGACGAGCGAGCCGTTGATGCGGTTCATCACGTCGAGCAGCTCCGGCTCGGCGATGATGACGCCCACGCGCCAGCCGGTCATGAGGAAGTTTTTCGAAAAGCTGTTGAGCGTGATGGTGCGCTCGGCCATGCCGGGCAGGGTGCGGATGGGGCGGAAGTCGCCCTCGTAAACATAGGTCGTGTAGATCTCGTCCGCCGCGATCAGAAGGTCGTGCTCCTTCGCCACGCGGGCAAGGCTCTCCATCGCGGCAAGGTCGTAGCCCATGCCGGTGGGGTTGGCGGGGTTATTGAAGATGATGGCCTTGGTGCGCGGCGTGACGGCGGCGCGCAGGCGCGCTTCATCGATGGCGTAGCCCTCCTCGGCGTAGGTCGGGACCTCCACACATACGCCGCCCGCCATCTCGATCTGCGTGCGGTAGAGCGCGAAATACGGGGAAAAGACGATGGCCTCGTCGCCGGGGTCCAGAATGGCCATCATCGCAAGCGACATGCCCAGGCAGCTCGACGCGCTCACGAGCACGTGGTCGTGAGCAAGCTTCTGGTCAAAGTCCTCCTCCCACGCCTTGCAGACCGCGGCGATCAGCTCGGGGTCGCCCTTGGGATTGCCGTAGTGGGTGTAGCCCGCCTTCGCGTCGCGGAAGGCGGCGTTGATGATGGTCTCGTCGGTCGTAAAGTCCGTGTCGCCGATGCTCAGGTCCACGATGTCCCTGTATTTGGCCAGCGCCGCGGTGTCGAGCGTCAGGCCCGTGCCCGCGTTCCGGAAGCGTTTGGCAATGTAATTTCGCTGCATCATATCGTTCTCCTTCCGCCGCGCCGCTTCGCGCGGCAGGGCCCGCTGAATAATAAATGCAGTATACGGCAAAGCCGCCGCGGATTCAAGAGCAAATATTCATAGGATTCGGTAAAATATTTACCCCGTTATGAAAAAACGGATACAGAAAGGCAAAAAAGGGCAGGCCTTGCGGCCTGCCCTTCCCTTTTTCAGTCCTGCGCCATGAAGCTTTTGATGTAGGAAACGAGCATCTTCGCCGTTTCCTCGCAGCCGAGCACGTCGCTCTTGACGGTCATGTCGTAGCCGCGTGCGTCGCCCCATTTGGTGTCGCAGTAATAGTTGTGGTAGTTTTTGCGCGAGCGGTCCACCGTGCGGATCTCCTCGATGGCCTGCTCGGCGTCGAGCCCCATCTTATCCATCACGCGGCCCAGCTTGAACTGCGGGTTGCCGCAGATGAAGACGCTGATGCAGTTCGGATTGTTTTTGAGCACCTGCTCACCGCAGCGGCCGATGACGACGAAGCTCTCGCCGCTCGCGGCCTTGTCGCGCAGCATGGCGAAGGTCTTTTCCGCCACGTTGACCTCAAGGGAGTTCGAGTACCGGCCGATGCGGCGCGAGGTGAAGAAGTTGATCGGCTTTTCGTCCATTTTGCGGATCATCTCCTCGCTGTAGCCCGCCGAGGCGATCTCCTTTTCGATCGAAGCCTTGTCGTAGAGCTTGATGCCAAGCTCCCGCGCGATCATATCCGCAATGTAATGTCCGCCGCTGCCGTGCTCGCGTCCGAGCGCAACAATAATCTGTTTTTTCATAGGATCAGGCCCCTTTCCAAATTTTGCTTACAGATACCGCAGGAACAAATAGGCCGTGGACACCGCCATGACGATGACGGTCGCCGGAACGCAGTACTTGCAGTAGCGGCCCCAGCTGATCGGATAGCCGCCCTTTGCCGAGGCCGACGTGCCGACGACGTTCGCGCTCGCGCCGATGGGCGTCGCGTTGCCGCCGAGGTCCGTGCCGAGCGACAGCGCCCATGCGAGCACGCCGAGGTCCATGCCCTCCGCCGCCGCAATGGCGCGCACGACGGGGATCATCGTCGCAGCAAAGGGGATATTGTCCACAAACGCGCTCGTCACGGCCGAGACCCACAGGATGATGACCACGATGACCGCCGCACTGCCGCCGCTGACCTTCGTGATGAAGTTTGCGATCACCTGCAGAACGCCCGTCTTTTCAAGGCCCGCAACGGAGACGAACAGACCGATGAAAAAGAGCAGCGTCTTATAATCCACGCCCTTAATCACAGCTATAACAGATTTTCCGCCGCTGGTCAAGCCCAGAACGAGCATCGTGAGCGCCGCCACGATCACGCCGATGCAGGCGACGGACAACTCCGTCTGCGCGTGGGTGACGAGCAGCACGACCGCGGCGAGGAACACCGCCGCGCTCGCAAGGAACGCCGCCCGGTTCGTGATGGCCGTGGACGGCTCGGGGCAGGTGACGGGTCCGCCGTGCGCGCACTCCGCGCGCTCAAGCTCCTTGCGGAAGCACAGCGTGAAATAGATCAGCATCAGCACAAAGCAGATGCCCACGACCACGCCGGTGTTGCCGATAAAGTCGAAGAACGTGTATCCCAGCGAGGTGCCGATGATGATGTTCGGCGGGTCGCCGCACATCGTGGCCGCGCCGCCGAGGTTGGCGCAGAAGATCTCCGACAGGATCATCGGCACGGGGTCAAAGCGCATCGTCTGCGCAAGCTCGAGCGTGACGGTGGCGAGGAACAAAACGACCGTGATGCTGTCGATAAACATCGACAAAACCGCCGAAAGCGTCATAAAGCAGATGAGCAGCGGCACCGTGCGGTAGCGCACGAGCTTTGCAAGCGTCAGGCACAGCCAGCGGAAAAAGCCCGCCTTGCCGAGGCCCTCGACCATGATCATCATACCGGCGATGAAGACGATCGTTGACCAGTTGATGCCCGCGGTGCTCTCTTCGCCCGCGCCGTACCAGAAGGTGCTCTGAAAAAAGGCGCTCAGGTTCAGCGTCTCCCAGACGGCGCTCAACGAGCGCATCCCGACGCCGAACACCAGCACGAGCACGAGCGCGCCGCTGCCGAGCGTGACATAATGGCGTTCGAACTTATCCAGAATGATGAGCAGGAACATGCCAACAAAAATGCAGATCGCAATGATTTGTGCAAACATGATACCCTCCCGATGCTTTCAAAATTTCCCAACGCGGGCCATTATAGCCGTCCGCGCGGAAAAAGCGAAATATGATCTTGATATGAAGGATATGTCATTTCTCTATGGCCGCGCCGGAGCCCCGGCGCCGTGCCGCTTTGAGGTCCTGTTTACTTTTTGTCAAACTTTCCGCCGCCCGGGCCGAAGCGCTCTTGCGCCGCCGCGCCGCATTTGGTAAGATAAGAAAACCACCGCAGAAGGGAACAAACAAGCATGAACATCAGCTACGACAGCTACCGCGTTTTTTATTACGCCGCCAAATATAAGAGCTTTTCGCAGGCCGCCGCCGCGCTCTACAACAGCCAGCCCAACATCACCCGCGCCATCCGCCGGCTCGAGTCCGAGCTGCGCTGCACGCTGTTTTTCCGCTCGCCGCAGGGCGTGCGCCTGACGCCCGAGGGCGAAAAGCTCTACGCGCACATCGCCGCCGCCTTTGAGGAGATCGAAGCCGGCGAGGAGGAGCTCCGCACCGACCAGAGCCGCCAGAGCGGCGTGGTCCACGTCGCCGCGAGCGGCCTTGCCCTGCGCGGGTGCCTGCTGCGCGTGCTCGCGCAGTACCGCCGCCAGTATCCCCACGTGCGCATCTGCCTGACGAACCACACGGCGCCCGACGCGCTCGCCGCCGTGCAGAACGGCCTTGCCGACTTCACCGTGACGTCGGAGGCCTCCGCCGTGCCGGATTCGCTCCTTCAGCAGAGGATCAGCGACATTCAGGAGATCCCCATCTGCGGCACCGCCTTTTCAGAGCTTGCCGAGGGGACGGTCTCGCTGCGCCGCCTTTCCGAATACCCGATCATCAGCCTGACGGAGGGCACGTCCTCGCGCGATTTTTACGCGGACCTTTTCCTCAGCCGCGACCTGCCCTTCTGCCCCGACGTGGAGGTGACGACCACGAGCCAGGTCCTGCCCGTGGTGCAGAGCAACCTCGGCATCGGCTTCGTGCCGCGCGAGATGCTCTACGGCGCGCCGGAAGCGACGGGCATCTACCCCATCACGCTCGACGAGCCCATCCCGCCGCGCAGCATCTACCTCTTCCAGCGCAGAACGCAGCCGCTGAGCCTGCCCGCCAAGCACCTGCGCCAGATGCTGCTCGACGACGCCCCGCAGCAGCCCTGATTGATACGGGGCCGCCGCGCGCAGGTAATTGCTGCGCGCGGTTCCCTGTTTCAGCTTATTTTCCCGATCACTCGACAAAAAGAGGGACGGCGGATGAACCGCCGTCCCTCTTTTTTATTCCATTCGCAGGGTTTACTTTGCCTGACTGTTCCGGAACAGGAACGTCACGATCTGCGCGCGGGTGCAGTCCGCGTCGGGGCCGAAGGTCGTGACGGACGTACCGGAGGTCACGCCGTTTTTGACCGCCCACAGCACCGCGTCATAGTAGTACGCGTCCGCCGAAACGTCGGCAAACGGATTGCTGCCGCCCGCCTTGGGCGAACCGGCCGCGCGCCACAGGAACGTGACAGTCTGCGCGCGCGTCACCGCCGCGTCGGGGCTGAAGGCCGTCTCCGACGTGCCGGCGGTGATATCGTTTTCGACCGCCCACAGCACCGCGTCATAGTAGTACGCGTCCGCGGACACATCGGTGAACGGATTGCTGCCGCCCGCCTTGGGCGAACCGGCGGCACGCCACAGGAACGTGACCATCTGCGCGCGCGTGCAGGACGCGTCGGGGCTGAAGGCCGTCTCCGACGTGCCGGTGGTGATATCGTTTTCGACCGCCCAGGCGACCGCGTCCCCATAGTACGCGCCCGAAGGAACGTCCGCAAAGCGGTTCGCACCGGACTTTGTGAAGCTCACCTCCACCGTGACATTGCTTGCGGGCATGACAAAGGTGTATCTGCCGCTGCCCTTGTTTGTCAGCGCAAGCTCTCTGCCGCTTTCGTCCTTCGCGGTCAGCCGGCCCAGCGCATAGCCGCTCTCGGGCGTGACGGTGACGGTGATGAGACCGCCCTTAGCGGAGGTCTTAGGCGAAGCCGCCGCCGTGCCGCCCGCCGTGCTGTCCACCGTCACGGTGTAGCTGACAGAGGGAACGCCGCCGGACGCGCCGCCGTCGGAGGGCTTATCGTCACCGGGCTTTTCGTCCGCGATCTTCGTAAAGACCGCCGTGACCGTCTCGCTGTCGTTCATGCCGTCCTTCACGGCGATGGCCGTGATGGTCATGGACTCCGTCAGAGTGATCGGGCCGCTGTAGGGGATGCTGGCAATGGTGGGCGTGCTGCCGTTGACGCTGTAGTAAATGCTCGCGCCCTCCGTCGTGCTGGTGATCGTCACGACCTGGGAATCCTTGAAGCTGCCGCCGTTGGGGGAGATTACCGGAGCCGCGACCGTCTCGATGACGCGGTCAGCAAGCGCGGGCGCATTGCCCTGCTTCACGATCGTGCCGTCCAGCTTCCAGCTGTCGATGGTGATCCTGCCGGTCCGCAGGGTGATGCCGTAGCTCGAGATACCGTTCGCCAGATCCTCGCGGAGACTCTCCTCCTCGCACTGGTTGTGGATGAGCAGGTCGGCAAGCTCCTGGCTGTGCAGGAAGGCGTCCGTCTTGCCCTCGGTGTTCTTGACAACGCCGGTGGTGAACATGGTGACGTTCACGCCGACATCCTTCGCGGGCTGCTTCACGGAGCCGTTTTGCAGGATCTTTTCCGCGTTGTAGTAGCCGTAGCTGAGCACGGCGATACCGGTGTTGCGGCCGACCAGGCTGCCGATGTCCACGGTCGTGTTGCTGGTCTTGAGCGTCATGTCGGCGTAGTTGTTGCCGGCCACGCCCGCCTGCATACCGGCGATGCCGCCGATCGTGGCGGAGTTCACGCCCGCGTCAGCCGTGATGCTGCCGAGCGCATAGCTGTTGGCGATGATGGAGAAGCCGTCCAGCGCCGCAATGCCGCCTGCATAGGCGGTGTTGCCCGAGGAAGCCGAGGAAAGCGCCACATCCGCGCCGCAGTTGGCGACAATGCTGTGCCAGGTGTAACCGGCGATACCGCCCACGCAACTCTGGTTCGGCGTGGACAGGGACACCGAGCCGGAGACCGCGCAGTTGTTGATGAGCGAGCCGCCGCCCGTCTGGCTGTTATCCACGACCGCCGCGATGATGCCGCCGTAAACGGCCACATTGTCAGTGCGCTTAGCCGCGATGAAGGCGTCCTTTACGCCGAGGTTCTGCACCACCGCGCCGTCCAGGCAGGCAAACAGGCCGCTCGAGACATAGTCCACAGGCTCTGCCGCCGTGCCGATCGTCATGCCGGTGATCTTATGGTTCTGGCCGTCGAAGATGCCGCTGAAGTAGTGCGCGCCCGCGTTGCCCACGGGGACCCACTGGCTCCCGGAAAGGTCGATGTCCGCGGTCAGGACGATGTACTTTCTGTCGAAGTGCTCGTCCTCGTTGACCGCCGCGGCGAATGCGCGCAGCTGCTCGGCGGTACGGATCTGATAGGGCGCTTCCGCAGTGCCCTCGCCGCCGTCGAAGATCTTCACGGGGTCGGCCTCGCCGTAGCCGCTCTTGTCGCCCAGCAGGGCCTTGTTCAGCGCGACGACGAGCGCGCCCTTGAGCGCCTTATCCTCGCTGCTGCCGCTCGAAGCGTTGTTCACCGTCTGGTCCGCGACGACCGCGTCCAGAATGGCCTTCGCGTTCGCTTCGTCATAGCCCTTGGGCGAGACGATCTCGGCGGAAACGATGCTGCCATCCTTCACCGTGACGGCGACGATCACGTTCTCGCCCTCGTCGCGGCCATAGTAGGTGCCGTCCTTATAGGTGACCTTCTGCGCGGGCGGATCGATGGGCACATAGATGACCGAAGCGTTCTCCGTGCCGAAGGTAACGATACCATCTTTCAGTGTCCACTGCTTCATGCTCAGGCCCAGCGAATTCACGTCCGCGGGGAAGCTCTTGAAGTTTTCATTCAGCTTGTCGGCAAGCGCCTGCGTATTCAGCGCGGGGAGCGCTTCAAGACCGTCCACCAGCGCGCCGCTCATGAACTCGCCGTTTTCATTGTAGCCCAGCGGGACCGTGCGGCCCAGCGCGACGGGCGGATTGACGGTGCTGTCCACGATGACGAGCTTCACATTTTCGCTGTAGTAGCTGTCGTAGGTCTTGCTGATCGCCGTCGCCATGCCCGCGATCGCGCCGACGTACTGCGTCCAGGAGCGCGCCGTGGCGTTCGAAGCCGTGTAGCAGTTGACGATGGTGCTCGCCTGGCAGCCGGCAATGCCGCCCAGGTACGCAACGCCGCCGTCGTCCACCGTGCGGTCGGTCTCACCGGAGACGCTGCCGAGCGTGTAGCAGTTGGCGACCAGGCCGAAGGCGGTCAGACCAGCGATGCCGCCCGCTTCCGCGTTGGCGGTCTTGCAGTAGGCGTCCACGTCGGTGTCCGTCCAGCTGTTCACGATATCGGAATACTGGCTGTAGCCGACAAGACCGCCGGCATAGCTGTTGTACTCCGCCATCTGCGAGGTCGTGGTGCTGACCGTCACGGCGCCGGTGGCCCAGCAGCCGTCCACGGTGGCGTTATCGGCAAAGCCCGCCAGAGGGCCCGCCATGAGGGAGACCTCGCTCGTCACATAGATCTTCGCGTCCTTCACGCCGAGGTTCTTCACCGTCGCGTTTTCAAGCTCGGCGAAAAGGCCGTAATACATCTTATAGTTGCTGTCCGCGAGCGGCGCGTTCTCGCTGCCGATCGCAAGGCCGCTGATCGCGTGGCCGCGGCCGTCAAACACGCCCTTGAAGGTCTGGAGACCGGCGGTCGTCTGTCCGGCGGGCAGCTGCCCGGCCAGCAGGGTAATGTCCGCGCCCAGGGCAATGTGCTTGCCCGCGTAGTCCGTCTCGCTGAAGGAGTCGGCAAAGCGGCTCCACTGCTCCGCCGTCATGATGACCCAGGGGTCTTCCTGCGTACCGGAGCCGGAATCGAACACGCCGACCGGGTCCTCCGGCTCCTCATAGGCCTTGTCGCCGAGCAGCGTCTTACCGTTTTTGAGGACCCAGCCGTACCAGGTGTCGGGGCGCAGTGCCTTGAGCTCCGCGGCATCATAGCCGACATCGTCGCTGGTCAGCCATTCGTCCGCCGCGGCCATACCAGCCTCGGACAGGCCGCCGTTCATCGTGGCGGTAAAGCTCTCGCTGCCCATCGACTTTGCGGCGACGTTCTTCACCGCGCTGTTGGTGTTGCCGCCCAGCGCGCTGAGCTCTGCCGTCTCGCCGTTGACCACGGCGGCCGCGCCGGAATTAAAGTAGCCGTCCACGATCACGGCCTGAGAGGCCTGACCCACAAGGCCGCCGATATACGGCGTGTTCGCTTTGATCTTATTGTTCAGGGAAAGATCGCCCGCGCCGTAACAGTTCTGGACAAGTCCCGTCAGCTGACCGCCGAGGCCGCCGGCAAACGAGCCCGTGTTCGCGTTGAAGTTCACGCCGCTCGCCGTCACATCGCCGAGCGCCGCGCAGTTGGCGACCATGCTGTATCTGCCGTTGCCCGCGATCAGGCCGCCGGCCATCGCCGTGCCCATGCTCGCAGTTTCCGCGATCCGCGCGGAGACGGGGATATCCGCCCAGCAGTTCGTCACCACGGTATCGGTGGTCAGAAGGCCGATCAGGCCGCCCGCGTAGCTGTAGAATTCAGACTGCACGGAGACCGCGCTGCCCGTGACCGAGCAGTGGTCGATCGTCACATTGCGGCCCACGCCATTCGCACCGCCGACGAGAGCGCCGGCAAAGCAGCGGTCATAGCCGCTCGTCTGCACGTAGACCGCCGCGCCGGTCAGCTTCAGATCGCTCACCGAAGCGCCGTTGGCAAGATAGTCGAAAAAGCCCGCGCTCGTCAGCGCCGCCGATGCGTTCGCCGCGCCGATGGTCATGCCGGAAACCGTGTGGTTCCGGCCGTCGAAGGAACCGGCGAAGGCGTGGACCGGCGTCCACTCGCCACTAAGCGCAATGTCGGCATCCAGCGCCACGAAGCTTCCGGAATAGTCCGTGCCCTCCGCCGTGGTCGCGGCAAAGGCGCGCAGCTGCGCTTCCGTCTTGATGATATAGGGCGCGTTCTCGGTGCCGTCGCCGGAATCGAAGGTCGGCCCCTCCTCCTCGCCGAAGAGGACCTTGCCGCCCGTCAGCGCCCAGGTGTTCATCGCGATCGCGCCGCGCGCGGCGACCACACCCGCGAACAGGTTGGTGCTGTTATTGAAGGGATAGCTGGTCAGGTACTTGTCCGCCGCGGCGAGCGCCGTTTCGGAAATACCGTCGTTCATCACCGCCGCGAAGGCCTTGGTATCGGTGTCCTCCGCCGTGACGGTGTTCTTGTCGGCGTTGTCCCACAGCTTCACGCTGCCGACCGCCGCGGTGTCCGCGGCCGCGCCGTTCACCGTCAGGACGCAGCCCGCGTCATAGTGGGAATCCACGGCGACGCCGCCCGCCTGATTGCCGATCAGCGCGCCGATATAGGCGGCGTACTGGCTGGCGGAGTTGGTGAGGGTCACATCGCCCGCGCTGTAGCAGTTTTCCACAAGGAAGCTGGCATAGCCGATCAGGCCGCCCGCCGCGCTGCTGTTATACTGGGTGCTGACGCCGCTCACCGCGACATCGCCCAGCGCCGCGCAGTTCGCCACGAGGTTCGATCCGCTGGCATAGCCGACCAGGCCGCCCGCGCTCGCGGTGGACTTTTCGGAGGTTGCCGAAACCGGAACGTCCGCAATGCAGTTGGTCAGATAGGTGTCGCCCTCTGTCCGGCCGATCAGGCCGCCGGCGTAGGCAAAGGTGCCGGAGACAGCAGAGACCGCGCTGCCCTGCACGGTGCAGTTGTCGATCTTCGCGCTCTTCACCGTGCCCGCCAGGAGACCTGCGTAAAGGCGGTCGTTATAGCCGCTGCCGGTCCTGGTGTAGACCGCCGCGCCGGTCAGGTTCAGGTTGCTTACCGAAGCGCCCTCCGGCAGGCTGTCAAAGAAGCCGACCGTCGCGCTGCTCGCGGGGGAGGTCTCCGAGCCGATGGTCATGCCGGAAACGGTGTGGTCGTCGCCGTCAAAGCTGCCGGCGAAATTGTGGATGGGCGTCCACGCGCCGTCAAGCGCAATGTCCGCGCCGAGCTTAAAGTAGCGGTTAGCCGTAACGAGCTTGCCGCTCACCGTCGCCGCGGCAAAGGCGCGCAGGTGCTCCTCGGTGCTGATAACATAGGGGTCGGCCTTGGAGCCGTCGCCGCCGTCAAAGTAGTCCGGCTCCTCGGGGAAATTATTGCTGGGGCCGATCGGCACCAGACGGCCGTTATCGTCCTTTTCCCAGCTGTTCCAGCCGGCGTCGGTCATGAACAGGTAGCCGTCCAGCGTCACGTCGCCGGAAAACAGCTGCTGGTCCGTGAACCACGCCTGCGCGGCAGAGAGCTGGTCCTCCTCCAGCGCGGCGCTCAACTTTTCAAGAAGCGCCGCACCGTAAATGCCGCTCTCGGGCAGGCCCTCGCAGTACTCGCTGTCGCTGGGAGAATAGTTGACCGCGTCATAGCCGACCGCGACGGGCTCTTCGACCTCGCCGCCGTAATAGGACTGCTTCGCGTCGCTGTTGAAATAGCAGTTGTAGGCGGCCGCCATGTAGGAGGTGCCGCCGACGACGCCGCCGATGGGCACGTCCGCGCCGTCCTCATAGGAGGAATAGTCGATGTGCAGATCGCTGTCGGAATAGCAGGCATAGACCGCGCCGGAGCTGTAGCCCACCACGCCGCCGACGGCGCTGAAAGCATCGTCGATGCCGCAGCTATCCGAAATATCGCCGAAGGCCGCGCAGTTGACGACGGCGGACTGGTTGCTCGTCCAGCCCACGATGCCGCCGACGGCGTTGATCGTGTCGCTGACGGAGAGGATCGTCACATCCGACCAGCTGTTCGCCACAAGGCTCTTTAAGCCGCTGGCGCCGATCAGGCCGCCGATGTTGGAGTACTTCGCGGTGTCCGTGCTGGTGCCGCCGCTCACGATCGTGCCGGTCGCCCAGCAGTTATCCACCACGCTGTTCGCGCTCGTGCCAGAGGCAAGCAGGCCGACATACTGCGAGCCCACATAGTAGTTGTAAATGGCCGCGCCGCGGATGCCGACGTTGCGGATCACGCCGCCGCTGCCGAGATCGCCGAACAGACCCGCGGCGTCTCTTTCCGCAAGCTCCTCCTGCGAACCGATGGTCAGCTTCTCGATGACATACTGGTTGCCGTCGAAAACGCCCTTGAAGCTATTCGAGGTCCCGATCGGTGCCCAGTCGATGCCGGAAAGGTCGATGTCGCTGTTCAGGCTGACGTACTGGCCCTGATAGCTCTCGCCGTCGTTGACCGACTTGGCAAAGGCCTGCAGCTGCGCCGCCGTCTCGATGAGATAGGGGTACTGCTTCGTGCCGCTGCCGGAAGCAAAGACCGGCTCGCCGGACGGCTCCGGCTCGCTCGTCTCGGCCTTGCTCAGCGCGTCCCGCACCGCCTGCTTCACGCCTTCGCTGCTGCGGGTCGCGCCGGTGATGACATCGACCTCCGGGCTGTTCGCTTCCACGATCGCGTCAAACAGGGACGCGACGTTCTTCGATTCCCAGAAGCTCTGCTTTTCCTGAGAGATCAGCTCGACCGCGGAGATCTTTCCGCCGGTGATCGTCACGCTCAGCTTGATCGTTCCATTGGCGTAGCCCGTGCCGGTACCCTCGTAGATACCGTCCTTATAGGTGACGCCCGCATCGGCCAGCGCCTGCGCCGCTTCCGGCGCGATCGTCAGGCCGCTGCTCTCCGTCGCTTCCACCGCCGCGGGCGCGTCGCTCTCCGGCAGCGCGTCCTCCGCGGCAAAGGCGGGGACGGCGCAGCCGAGCGTCAGCGCCGCAGACAGCAGAAGAGACAGAATTTTGCTTCTCATTCGTTTTTTCATGCTCCGTTTTTTACCTCTCTTAAATCTTATAAAGTGGGTGTGCTGAAATCCTGTCTGCGTGAACCATCTCCTTTTCCGATACCGGTCTGAATCCGGCCTTTTTATACTCAAAGTTAGATTCCTCTAACTCTTATGTAACGAAACACGCGATTTTTCTTTTGCTCCCACGCCATGCCGAACGCCTTGGCACAGTTCAATCGCATTTTAAAAGCGGAAATATTCCAGTTTTTATTTATAAATGCAATCTATGGTTCTGTAATTAGATATATCTAACTATTGGTCAGTCTGCCGTGCAATCTCATGGATACGGCGGCGGTTTTTCTTCTAAAGTTAGACTGCTCTAACTAATGTCTCAAAAACATTCCCTGCCGCCCGCATGTGCCGCGCAGGGAAGACGATCTTGCGTCCGTTTTCAAACGCAGGTTACATTATAGCAGATGATCCAAAAATGTCAATCGCTTCGCGGTAAGAAATTGAAATAAACGATATGACCCGCGGGCGATCATGCTCCCCGCGCACAGGGCGCGGCGGTCTCCCCGGTATCTTTTTGTGATGGCGCATATTGACTGCGCGCGGCAAGGGCTTTATAATTCCACAGTCCCGTTTGGGACTCGGAGGTTTCTATGGACAAGGAAACGCTCCGCACGCTTACGGAGCGTTTTGCATTCGATTCCGCGCTCGGCACGGCATTGAAAGAAACGAGGTAACGCATTCTGGAACAAACCGATCTGTTCGGCACGGAAAAAATCAGCAGGATCCTGCTGCGCCTTGCGCCGCCGGTCATGCTGGCGCAGCTCATTCAGGCGCTCTATAACATCGTGGACAGCTTCTTTGTCGGCAAATATTCGGATTCCGGCCTGACCGCGCTGTCTATCATCTATCCGGTGCAGCTTCTGATGATCGCGCTTGCCGTGGGGACCGGCGTCGGCATCAACACCGTCATGGCGGCAAAGCTCGGCACAGGTGAACGGAAGGAGGCGGACGAGTACGCCGGCGTCGGCACGCCGCTGGCGATCGCGCTGTGGCTCCTGTTCGCCGCGGTCTGCTGGGTGATCATGCCCGCCTACGCGAGGATGTCCACCAGCTCCGAAGCCGTCATCCGGGACGTGGTCGCATATGGCAGGATCGTCTGCGTGTTCAGCTTCGGGCTGTTTCTCGAAAGCATCTGGACGAAGATCCTGCAGTCCGGCGGCGATATGAAAACGCCGATGCTCGCGCAGATCATCGGCACCGTGACCAATATCGCGCTTGACCCACTCCTCATTTTCGGCATGCTCGGGCTGCCGGAGCTCGGCATCTCCGGTGCCGCCGTCGCCACGGTCGCGGGGCAGATCGCGGCCGCGCTCATCGTCATGAAAAAGGGGTATCACCGTTCCCCGGCGCGGGAGCGCTATCTTCGGGCTCTCGGCAAGCTCATCCTCACCATCTACGCCTCTGATGTGGTCATCGTCTTCGTGTTCTATGCCGCGACCATCGTTCTTGTGGCCCAGGTCTACGGCGTTGAGCTCAGCGTTGGCGCACTGCTCACGATCATTGTCTCCACCGTGCTTGTCGCCATGGGCTGCCCCGGCGTTCCCGGCGGTGCGATCATCATGACCACCATCCTGTTGACCAACATGGGGCTCCCGCTCGAGCTCGTCGGCCCCATTGCCGGTATCTTCCGCCTGATCGACATGGCGGATACCACCTTCAACTGCACGGGCGACGTGGTGACCACGCTGGTCGTCGCCCGCAGCGAGAATATGTTTGTGAAAGAAGCAAAATAAGGAGGAATCACTTATGAGACTCGCAACCATTAAATTACACGGCGCGGAAGTCGCCGGTATCGTCACGAAGAAGGGCATCCTGCCCGTCGCCGCGCTTAATGCCTATAAGGGCACGGGCTGGAAGGAGGACATGATGAGCCTTATTCAGGCTGGTCACATTCCCGGCCTGACCAAATGGTACAACGAGGACGGCAAGGAAGAGCTTGAGACCATCCCCGGCGTCGTCCCGGCGGAGGAGGTCGTCTACGCCCCGCTCTACCGCAACCCCAAGCGCATTTTCGGCATCGGCCTGAACTACGCCGACCACGCCAAGGACATTGGCAACGCCGCGCCCACCGGCTTCCCCGGCAGCTTCTTCAAGATGGCCGATACGCTCGTCGGCCCGAACGATAACATCCTGCTGCCCAAGCTCAAGGAAGCGCAGAAGACCACAGCGGAGGCCGAGCTCGGCATCATCATGGGCCGCGACTGCCGCGACGTTCCCGAAGAGGACTGGCAGAGCGCCATCGTCGGCTACACCACGATCCTCGACATGACCGAGGAATCCATCCTCAAGGGCAACGACTTTGTTCCCGGCAATCCTCGCTATCTGACCATCGTGAAGAACTTCCCGACGTTCTTCTCCTTCGGTCCCCAGCTCGTCACGCCCGACGAAGTGCCCGACGTTCTCAAGCTCGAGGTCCAGAGCGTCCACAACGGCGAATGCCGCATCGTCGGCCCCAACGGCTTTGAGATGGAGCCGCTCAAGAATCCTGTCGTCGATCTCAAGCTGCACTAAATCAAAAATTTTAAGATATCAGGAGGAATTTATCATGGATCTCGGTTTAAAGGATAAAGTCGTTGTTTGTATGTCCAGCGCGTCCGGCTTCGGCAAGGGCATCGCCACGGAGTTCGCCCGCGAGGATGCGAAGGTGGTCATCTGCACCAGCGAAGCGTTCAAGGCGGAGCTGGATCAGGCGGTCGTCGACATTGAAAAGGCGACCGGCAACCGTCCCTACTGCTCTGCCGCCAGTTGAAGGAGCAGCACTCTGGCGTTGTCCTCATCGATGGGCTGCCGCTCCAGCGCGGAGGTCAGCTCCTCCCGCGTTTTCCCACAGGCAGCGCCGACCACTTGGGACACCGCTGGCTGAATACGGTCGGGGCAGCGTATGAGCTCGTTGAGCAGGTCGGTGACGATCTTCTCCACCCGCTCGGAGGGCGGTGCGCCGCAGAGCCGCCGCAGAGCCTTCTGTGCTGGCGTTTTCTGCGGCGGACAGGCTCTTGCCGTCCTCTTTTCCGCTGCCGTGCGGAGCTGCTCCGGCTCGATGAGTGCCGGATAGCCTTTCTCGCCGACATAGCGACCGTCCTCTAAAATACGGGAGACCATGTTTTTGTTCCATGTCCGCCCCTCATAGTAGGGGATCTCCTGCCGGCAGAGTGCCTTGGTCAACTCCCCCAGCGTGGCTCCCGTGCTGTAGCCTTGGAAGATAAACCGCACCAGCTCTGCTTCCTCCGGCAGGATCGTGATCTCGCCCAGCGTCATACGGTAGCCGAAGGGCTGCTTTCGGTTTCCCATTATCGCACCGTCCTCTCAATGGATTCCCGCAGCTCCAGCCCGTTATGCAGGCGGAAGCAGAGGGCATCGTTGCTCTCTATGGTAATTTTTTCAACGAGTTCACCCATCAGTTCCGCGTCGGGGCGGTCGAGGATGTCCGGCCCATCCTCCAGCAGGGCTATCAGCTCCCGCGTCCGCTGGGCGGTGGCATCCCCCTCGGCCGCCATAAGTTCCTCTTTGTCCAGCTTGGCCTGCCGGAGCTGGCGGGTCAGCTCGTTGCTTTTGGATATAAAAATGTCAGGATCAACGAGGCCGTTTTGCTTGAGGAAGGCCAGCGTTTGATTCTGACTGGAGAGTTCGGATATTTTTTTGTTGAGGGAGACGATGTCCTCGCTCCAGAGCATCCTGCGATCACGGATCGTCCGGAGGGTCTCGAGCATCCACTCCAGAATGGGGAGGCTCTGATGCTTGAGCTTATAGTAGAGGCGGCGGAAGGCTTCATCCGTCTGCGCTTCCGGCACGGGCTTGATGGCGCAGTCGCCTTTTTCATCGTGTCGGCAGCAGCACCAGTACCATCTGCCATTGACCCGCTTTGCCCGGATGCGGGAGCCGCAGGAGCAGCGCATCCGGACACAGAGCCTTCCATGGGTGACAGCCTGTCCGACGCTGCGTCTTTGCCGCAGTTCTTTTGCGCGGTCGAATAGCTCCTGTGGAATAATGGCTTCGTTGCTATCCGCCACATAGTACATTTCGCGCTCCCCGTGGTTGATCTTCTGCTGCTTGGGGAGGGTGGCGGTCGTGTATCGCTTCTGCAGCAGGGCGTTGCCTGCATAACGCTCGTTTTGCAGGATGTAATCCACAGACTTATATTTCCATATCCGTCCCGATGTATCCTCGGCGTTCAGGATTTCCGCGATCTCTCGCGGATTCCTGCCGGAGAGGTATTCGAGGAAGATACGCCGCACGATCTCGGCTTCATCCTCGTGGACGGCAAGGCTTTTCCCGTCCAGCCGGAAGCCCCAGGGGGCGCGGCAGGTGTTGAACTCGCCGCTTTCCATCCTGCGCTGATAGCTCCATCGCATATTGCCGGAGATGGATTCGCTCTCCTTTTGGGCGAAGGCGGCATAGATGGCGGTGATGAGCTCGCTGCTCACATTGGCGGTGTCGATGCCCTCGCGCTCGAAGCGGACATTGACGCCCAGCTCCTTCAGCTCCCGCACCGCCTCCAGACAGTCCTTTGTGTTTCGGGCGAAGCGGGAGATGGATTTGACGAGGATCTGGTCGATGAGCCCTCTGCGGCAGTCCGCCATCATGCGCTGGAAATCCTCCCGCTTTGCGGCGGAGGTGCCGGTGATGCCCTCGTCGGCGTAGATATCCACCATGCGCCATTCAGCCTTGCCGGAGATCAGCTCGGCGTAGTAGCGGTTTTGCGCCGCGAAGGAGTTGAGCTGGTCATCGGAGTCCGAGCTGACACGGGTATAGGCCGCTACCCGCAGCTGCACATTCTGCGGCTTCTCCGCCGCCTCGATCTTGATGACGCGGGGCTGCGCTGCCAGTGCCATCGTGCCGTCTGTCAGATGCTTTTCCGCCATGCCTGCTCACCTCCTTTTTTGCAACACAAACACTACCACAACCTTGTTCAGAAAGCTACTGAAAGATGAAGGAAATCAGAGAGAAATCATGATGTCCGCGCCGCTGTCCGCGGCGATCCGTGCCGCTGCCCTACGCAGCTCCTTTTCGCTGAAGCTGCCGCTTTCCCGAAGCTGGCGCAGCAGAAGGATGATGCCGTAATAATTGACATTCTGATCCATATCGGTACCTCTTTTTCTGAATTTTGCCTTGCGGCACAAATATGAGGATCATCCGGGGGATAAAGAGGGGGTGAATGCAGGCCGTTCAGAGGATTGAAAGAGAGAAGAGAATGGATGGCGGGAAAAAAGAGGAGGCAGACGATTCCCATACTTCTGCCGCAAAGCAGAAAGGGCCGCTCCGTAACGGGGCGGAACTGCTCCTTGCGGAGCGGCCCTCTTGCTCTTGCGTCGCTGCCTGTATTCGACACTACTTCCCCAGGCAAGGGCGGCGGCTGGAACCGCGCTGGCGCGCGACACGGGAGTTTCACCCCTCCGAGGTTCTCTCGAAGCTGCGTACAGGAGTATCATTGTA
>JAYABH010000004.1:0-51476 GCA_037343695.1 bacterium
AAAGTCTCCGGCACTCCCGAGAGACCCCGCCTGAACGTTTTCCGTTCTGAAAAGAACATCTACGCCCAGATCATCGACGATGTTGCCGGCAACACGCTGGTCGCCGCTTCCTCCCTGGACAAGGCGATCGAGGGCAACGGCAGCAACAAGGCTGCCGCCCGTGCAGTCGGTAAGCTCATCGCCGAGCGCGCCAAGGCCAAGGGCATCGACACGGTCGTCTTCGACCGCGGCGGTTACCTGTATCACGGCCGCGTTGCAGAGCTGGCTGAAGGCGCCCGCGAGGGCGGCCTGGAATTCTAAGGGAGGAGGAAAATACAATGCCTAGATTTGAACGCGAACAGAGCGAATACATGGAAAAGCTCGTTTTCCTCAACCGTGTTTCCAAGACCGTGAAGGGCGGCCGCGTGGCCAAGTTCTCTGCTCTGATGGTCGTTGGCGACGGCAAGGGCAAGGTCGGTTACGGCCTTGGCAAGGCCGCTGAAGTCCCCGAGGCGATCCGCAAGGGCCTCGAGGCTGCCAAGAAGAACATGATCACCGTTACCCTTGATGGTACCACCATTCCTCACGAGACGATCGGCGAGTTCGGCGCCGGCCGCGTGCTGATGAAGCCCGCTGCCCCCGGTACCGGCGTGATCGCCGGCGGCGCTGTCCGTGCCGTCGTTGAGGCTGCCGGCATCAAGGATATTCGTACTAAGTGCCTGCGCTCCAACAACCCCAACAACGTTGTTGGCGCTGCGATCGAAGGCCTGAAGTCCATGCGCAGCGCGGAGCAGGTCGCCAAGATCCGCGGCAAGAGCGTGGACGAGATCATCGGTTAAGGAGGCAGAGCGTCATGGCTAATTTAAAAGTTGAGCTCGTCAAGAGCTTGAACGGCAGACACGAAAAGCACATTGCTACTGCCAATTCCATGGGCCTGCGCAAGATCGGCGATACGAGCGTGCAGCCCGACAACGACCAGACGCGTGGCAAGATCGCCAAGATCGGCTATCTGCTGCAGGTCACTGAAGAGAAATAAGGAGGAACAGATATGGAACTGTATAATCTGTCTCCCGCCGCTGGTTCCACCAAGGAAGCGTTCCGCAAGGGTCGCGGCCACGGCAGCGGCAACGGCAAGACCGGCGGCCGCGGTCACAAGGGCCAGAAGGCCCGCAGCGGCGGCGGTGTCCGCGTCGGTTTCGAAGGCGGCCAGATGCCTCTGGCGCGCCGTACCCCGAAGCGCGGCTTCAACAACATTTTTGCAAAGCCCTATGAGATCATCAACCTGAGTGCGCTCGACAAGTTCGAGGACGGCGAGACCGTTACCGCAGAGGCTCTGCTTGCTAAGGGTATCCTGAGCAAGTGCGCGTATGGTTACAAGGTGCTCGGTAACGGCTCTGTTACCAAGAAGGTCACTGTTCAGGCCGCTGCGTTTTCCCAGTCTGCTAAGGAAGCTATTGAAGCAGCTGGCGGAAAGGCAGAGGTGGTCTAAGTGATTCAGACGATCCGTAAGGCCTGGGGCGTTCCCGAACTGCGCAAGAAGATCGTGTTCACGCTGCTGATCCTTCTGATCTTCCGCATCGGTAACGCGATCCCCGTCCCCTATATCAACACGACGCTGCTCGGCAACTATCTCGACAGCATGAGCGGCACCGTGCTTGGCCTCTACAACGTCATGTCCGGCGGCGCGTTCGCAGAAGCGACGGTCTTCGCGCTGGGCGTCCAGCCCTACATCAACAGCTCGATCATCATCCAGCTGTTGACGATCGCGATCCCCGCGCTCGAGCGTCTTGCCCGCGACGGCGGCGAGGCCGGCAAGAAGAAGATCGCCTCCATCACCCGCTACGCGACCGTGGCGATCGCCCTGCTTCAGGGCTTTGGCTACTACATGATCTGCAAGAACTACAACATCCTCGAGCAGCAGGGCATCTGGCCGGCGCTCGTGATCATCGTTTCGTTTGTTGCCGGTTCTTCGTTCGTGATGTGGCTGGGCGAGCAGGTCAATGAGTTCGGTGTCGGCAACGGTATCTCCATCATCCTGTTTGCAGGTATCCTGTCCCGCGTGCCCAACATGGTCACGATGGGTGCGAGCTACATCCGCACCAAGGGCTCCATCGGCTGGCTGTGGATCGCGCTGCTGATCGTCGGCATGCTTGCGATGGTCGTTCTGATCGTCCATGTCAACGAGGCCGAGCGCCGCATCCCCGTCCAGTACGCCAAGCGTCAGGTCGGCCGCAAGATGTACGGCGGCCAGGCATCCACCCTTCCCATGAAGGTGAACATGTCCGGCGTTCTGCCCATCATCTTCGCGCAGACCATCGCGTCCCTGCCCGCCACCATCTGGGCTTTCGTCGGCATTCCCGAGGAGGGCACCGTTGGCCGCAGCATCTACAACGCGATCGACACCAAGTCTGTGCTGTATCTGATCGTCTACTTCCTGATGATCATCGGCTTCAGCTATTTCTACGCTACCATTCAGTTTAACCCCGTTGAGATCTCCAACAACCTCAAGCGCAACGGCGGCTTCATCCCCGGCTTCCGTCCGGGCAAGCCCACGTCTGACTTCATTGCCAAGGTTCTCAACAAGGTCACCCTTTTCGGCGCCATCTACCTCGGCATCGTGGCCATCTGCCCGCTGATCGCCGGCAAACTGCTGGGCAACTCCGGCCTCGCCATCGGCGGTACCTCGGTCATCATCGTTGTCGGTGTTGCACTTGAGACGGTCCGCGCGCTGGAGTCTCAGATGATGATGCGCCAGTACAAGGGCTTCCTCGAGTAAGAGAGGCGTTTCTATGAAACTGATTTTATTGGGCGCTCCGGGCGCTGGCAAAGGCACGCAGGCCGCTGCCATCTCCCGCGAGTTAGGAATCCCCGCGATTTCCACCGGTAACATTCTGCGCGCGGCCATCCAAGAGGGCACGCCGACGGGAATGAAGGCCAAGATCTATATGGACGAAGGCCACCTGGTACCCGATGAGGTCATCATCGGCATCATTAAAGAGCGGCTCGCCGAGCCCGATTGTGCGAAAGGCTTCATCTTAGACGGTGTGCCCCGCACGATCGCGCAGGCGGAAGCTCTTGAGGCAGCCGGTATCAAGTTCGATCATGTCGTCTCCCTGGAGATCGCTGACGCGACCATCATGGAGCGCATGAGCGGACGCAGGGTTTGCAGCAAGTGCGGCGCAAGCTACCACATCGTGGCAGTGCCGCCCAAAGCCGAGGGCGTCTGCGACGTCTGCGGCGGCGAGCTGGTCACCCGCAAGGATGATAAGCCCGAGACGGTGAAAAACCGCCTTGCGGTCTATCATAGAGAAACAGAACCGCTCAAGGACTTCTACCGCGAGCGTGGGGTTCTGTATCCGGTGGAGGACATGGGGCCGGTGGAGGCCACCTCCAAGGCGATCCTCGCAATACTGAGACAGGATGGTTAAGATATGATCATTGTGAAATCAGAGCGCGAGATCGAATTGATGCGCCGAGCGGGAAAAATTACCGCGGCTGCCCGTGCGTTAGCAGGGGAAATGGTAAAGCCCGGCGTAACAACCCGAGAAATTGACAAAGCAGTGTTCCATTTCATTCGTTCGCAGGGCGCCGAGCCGTCGTTCTTAAACTACAACGGCTATCCCGCCAGCGTGTGCGTGTCCGTCAATGACGAGATCATCCACGGCATCCCGGGTCCCCGGGTGCTCAAGGAGGGCGATATCGTCAGCGTGGACGTGGGCGCATACATCGGCGGCTTCCACGGCGACTGCGCAGCCACTTACCCCTGCGGAAAAATTTCCGAAGAGGCACAGCGGTTGATCGACGTGACTCGTCAGAGCTTTTTTGAAGGATTTGCGCAGGCCCGCGAGGGCAACCGCATCTCCGACATCTCCCACGCCGTGCAGGCGTATGTGGAGGCGAACGGCTTCTCCGTCGTGCGCGAGTATGTCGGCCATGGCGTCGGCAGAAACATGCACGAAGCGCCCGAGATCCCCAACTACGGGGCTCCGGGCCACGGGCCGAAGCTGCTGCGCGGCATGACGATCGCCGTCGAACCGATGGTGAACGCGGGCACCGCAGCCATCCGCCAGATGAGCGATGGCTGGACCGTCAAGACCCGTGACGGCAAATACGCGGCGCACTACGAGAACACGATCCTCATCACCGCCGGCGAGCCCGAAATTCTGACGGCTCCGGCACCGTAAGAGGACGCCATGGACATTGCGAATCTTGTTCAGGCAACTGCCGGCAGAGAGCAGGGCAAATACTTCTTCGTGCTGGAAACAGACGGGGAGTACCTGCTGCTGGCCGACGGCAAGAGCCGCAGGATCGAAGCGCCGAAGCGGAAAAAGCAAAAGCATGTCCGCTTCATCGCAGAGAGCGCGGCGCCTGTCGCCGAGAAGATCAGAAGCAAGGAAAAAATCACAAACAGTGAGCTTCGTAAAGCCATCGCCGCATACAGCGGCAAGGAAAATCCGGACCAGGAGGGATAACACTTGGCAAAATCCGACATGATTGAAGTGGAAGGCGTTGTCGTTGAGGCCATGCCCAACACCACATTCCAAGTAGACATTGGAAATGGACACACGATCTTAGCGCATATTTCCGGAAAGCTCAGAATGAATTTCATCAGGATTCTGCCCGGTGACAAGGTCACAGTGGAGATGTCTCCCTATGACCTGACCCGCGGCCGAATTACCTGGCGTACTAAGTAATGGAGGTTTATCGACATGAAAGTAAGACCGTCCGTGAAGCCCATGTGCGAAAAGTGCAAGATCATTCGTCGTAAAGGCCGTGTCATGGTCATTTGCGAGAATCCGAAGCACAAGCAGCGCCAGGGCTAAGACTTAATTGGAGGTTAAAAAGTATGGCACGTATTGCCGGTATTGACCTGCCCAAGGATAAGCGAATCGAAATCGGTTTGACTTATATCTATGGTATTGGCAGAAAGAGTGCTCAGGAGATCCTGGCACAGACAGGCGTGAACCCCGACACCCGCGTGAAGGATCTGACCGATGCTGACGAGGCCAAGCTTCGTGAAGCCATCGACCACAGCTACATCGTGGAAGGCGACCTTCGCCGTCAGACCGCACTCGACATCAAGCGTCTGAGCGAGATCGGCTGCTATCGCGGCACCCGTCATCGCCGCGGCCTGCCCGTTCGCGGTCAGCGCAGCAAGACCAACGCTCGTACCCGCAAGGGCCCCAAGAAGACCATTGCGAACAAGAAGAAGTAAGGAGGGAGAATAGAATATGGCAGCAAACAATGCTAAAACCGGTAAGAAGGTTATCCGCCGTCGCCGCGAAAAGAAGAACGTCGAACGTGGTCAGGTTCATATTCGTTCCTCCTTCAACAACACCATGGTCACGGTGACCGATACGCAGGGCAACGCCCTTTCCTGGGCTTCCTCCGGCGGCCTCGGCTTCCGCGGCAGCAAGAAGTCCACTCCGTTCGCCGCTCAGAGCGCCGCTGAAACGGCTGCTACCGCTGCGATGGAGCATGGTCTCAAGACGGTCGAGGTCTTTGTTAAGGGCCCCGGCCAGGGTCGTGAAGCTGCGATCCGCGCCCTGCAGGCTGTCGGCCTGGAGGTCACGATGATCAAGGACGTCACGCCCATCCCGCACAACGGCTGCCGTCCCCCGAAGCGCCGTCGCGTCTAATCGAAAGAGGAGGTAAAAAGCACTATGGCAAAGAATATGCAGCCGATCGCCAAGCGCTGCAAGGCTTTGGGCATTTCTCCTGCTGTGATGGGCTATGCGAAGAAGACCACTAATCGCAACCCCGGCAGCCAGATGAGAAAGAAGAAGAGCGAATACAGCCTTCAGCTTGCTGAAAAGCAGAAGGTCAAGTTCATCTATGGTATCCTCGAAAAGCAGTTCCGCGGCTACTACGAGTCTGCCGCTGCCGCCCCCGGCAAGACCGGTGACAACCTGCTCATCACGGTCGAGCGCCGTCTGGATAACGTTGTTTACCGCATGGGCTTTGCGATGACCCGCCGTCAGGCCCGTCAGCTCGTCAGCCATGCTCACTTCACCGTCAACGGCAAGAAGGTCAACATTCCTTCCTACCTCGTCAAGGCCGGCGATGTGATCGAGGTCGCGGAGAGCAGCCGCTCTTCCGAGGTCTTCAAGCGCCTGATGGGTCAGGACGCTCCCGTGTTCCTGGTCCCCACCTGGATGGAGCGCGATAAGAACAGCCTCAAGGGCACCGTGGTTCGCCTTCCCGCCCGCGAAGAAATTGATGTTCCCGTTGAGGAGCACCTCATCGTTGAGTTGTACTCCAAGTAATCGGCGGCGAGCCCTCAACAGACACACGCAGAATTTTGGTGTGGACTTTGAGACCACAGAATGGAAATGGAGGGTAACTGCATGATTGAAATTGAAAAGCCCAAGATCGAGTGCGTGGAAGACCCCGCGAACGGCACCTACGGCAAGTTCACCGTAGAGCCTCTTGAGCGCGGCTACGGTATCACGCTCGGCAATGCGCTGCGCCGCATTATGCTCTCGTCCCTGCCCGGCACCGCGGCGACCTCTATCAAGATCGCCGGCGTGCAGCACGAGTTCTCCACCATCCCCGGTGTCAAGGAGGATGTGACCGAGATCGTGCTGAACGTCAAGAGCCTCATTACCCGTCTGCACAATACCGACGGCATCAAGACCGTCTATATTGAGGCTGTGGGCCCGTGCGAGGTCAAGGCCGGCGACATCAAGGGCGACAGCGAGGTCGAGGTCCTCAACCCCGACCTGCACATCGCAACGCTGGACGCCGGTGCGACGCTCAACATGGAGCTGACGCTTTCTCACGGCCGCGGCTATGTGTCCGCCGACCGCAACAAGACAGCGCAGACGGCTATCGGCGTTATTCCCGTTGACTCGATCTACACGCCCGTGTACAAGGTCAACTACACCGTGGAAAACACCCGCGTGGGCAACATGACCGACTTCGACAAGCTGACGCTTGAGGTCTGGACCGATGGCACCATCAGTCCGCGTGACGCCGTCTCTCTCGGCGCTAAGATCCTCTGCGATCACTTCTCGCTCTTCACCGACCTTTCCGACGCGATGGGCAGCAAGTCCACCGTCGTGGAGAAGGCCGAGGCGCAGCGCGACAAGGTGCTCGAGCTGACGATCGAGGAGCTCGATCTCAGCGTGCGCAGCTTCAACTGCCTCAAGCGTGCCAATATCAACACGGTCGAGGATCTGATTTCCAAGACCGAGGACGATATGATGAAGGTGAGAAACCTCGGCCGCAAGAGTCTCGAAGAGGTCATCAACAAGCTGGCCATGATGGGCCTGTCCCTGGCCAGCGAAGACAACAACTAATGACCGGCACCCTACGCCCACGCGTAGAACGACGGCCGACAACTTATCCTTACAAGGAGGAAAACCACTATGCCCGGAACTCGTAAGCTCGGTAAGACTACCGATCAGCGTATGGCGATGCTCCGTCAGCAGGTCACCGATTTCCTGGATAACGGCAAGATGGAGACTACGGTCACCCGCGCCAAGGAAATCAAGCCCGTGGCTGAGAAGATGATCACCCTCGGCAAGAAGGGCGATCTGGCAGCTTACCGCCAGGCGATGAGCTTCATCACCCGCGAGGATGTCTGCAAGAAGCTGTTCAAGGAGATCGCTCCCGGCTATGCTGAGCGCAACGGCGGCTACACCCGCATCGTTCGCACCGGCGTCCGTCGCGGCGACGCTGCCGAGACCGCGATGATCGAGTTGGTCTAAGAATAGGCTAACGTGCGGTCGAGGCGCTGCCGACGCTCGCCCGCAGGCGGGTGTGCAGCCGTGCAACCGCCGAAGGCGGCTCTTGGCACGGCGCTGACCGCGATGATCGAGTTGGTCTAAACCAACCCCGCAGTCGAAAGCTGAATTATAAGTAAAAAGCCCTTTTGTATGGCAGATCGCGAAGCCATACAAAAGGGCTTTTTATCGTTTCTGGAAAGGAAAATTGACTAGCGAGGCAGAATGCTGTCAAAACGCACAGAGCAGAGTGACTTGCCGATTGTATCAATTCCCGCTGTTTGCAGCAGGATTCCCAAATGCAAAAAAAGAAGAGCGGAAGCATTTGCTTCCGCTCTTCTTCATTATGGATTCGTTTGCTCTTACAGCATATTCAGCACGAGCGTCAGGACGATGAACGCAGCGCCGACCCACTTGGTGGCACGCGCAAGACGGGCATCCGTGCTCTTGGCCTTGTTCTTGGCCATGAAGGAATCGGCCACGCCGCCGATTGCACCGCTTAAGCCGGCGGACTTGCCGCTCTGGAACAGGACGATGCCGATGACGATGAGACCGCAGAGAAGCTGAAGAATCGTAACGAATAAAGTCATGGTGAAAACCTCCAAATTGTTGAACGTGTGATCACGCTATATTCACAGGTACTCATAATACCATAGAAAGGTGCGGAAAGCAAGCCTATTTTTCAATTTCTGCCGCTTTCTGCGCTCAGAGCATTGCGACCTTGGGGTGCGGCAGGCTGATGGACGGAGCCTCGGGCGGCTGCGGCTTTTTCGGGGTGGCCTCCTGCGCGTGCAGCGCGCGCTGCGCCGCGGTGAGCATCAGCTTGATGCGGTTGAGCTGGTTCACTTCGCTCGCGCCGGGGTCATAGTCGACAGCGACAATGTTTGCGCCGGGATAGGCCGCGCGCAGCGCCTTGATGACGCCCTTGCCGACCACATGGTTCGGCAGGCACGCAAACGGCTGGATGCACACGATGTTCGGCGTGCCGGAGGTGATGAGCTCTGCCATCTCACCGGCGAGGAACCAGCCCTCGCCGTACTGGTTGCCGATTGAAAGGAAGGGCTTGGCAAGCTCCGCCACATGGTTGATGGCCATGGGGGGATCAAAGCGCTTGCTGGCCTTCAGCGCTTCGATCGCGGGGCGGCGCATGCGCTGAAGTGCCGGAATGCCGAGCTTGGCGCTGGCCGAAGCAGTCCACCCCTTTCCAAGGTGGGTGTGCTTGAAGTCCTGCTCATAGATCGTGGCGGCAAAGAAATCGAGAAGATCGGGAACGACCGCCTCTGCGCCCTCGCGTTCCAAAAGGTCGACAACATGGTTGTTGGCAAGTGGCATGTATTTGACGAGGATCTCACCGACAACGCCGACGCGGGGCTTGCGGATCGTTTCGTCGATGGGGAAGGCGTCGAAGTCCTCGACAATGCCGCGGCAGAGCTGGGCGTAGCGGTACTTGGGATGCTCGCTCGTGAGCGAGTCGATGCAGATGTCGCGCCACTTGCGGTGCAGCGCGTTCGCGCTGCCTTTTTCGAGCTCATACGGGCGCACGCGGTACAGGCAGCGCATCAGCAGGTCACCAAGCACGATACCGTGCGCGGCGTCCAACAGCAGTGACGGCGAGATGCGGAAGCCCTCGTTCGTCTCCATGCCGTTGGCGTTGAGCGAGATGACAGGGATGTGTTCAAGGCCCGCTTTTTTGAGCGCGCGGCGGATGAAGGCGATGTAATTGCTCGCGCGGCAGCAGCCGCCGGTCTGCGACATGATGAGGGCGAGGTGGTCGGTGTCGTACCGGCCGGAGGTCACGGCCTCCATCAGCTGGCCGACCGCCGTGATCGAGGGATAGCAGGCGTCGTTGTTGACGTACTTGAGGCCCGCGTCGATGGCGGCGCGGTCGTCGTTTTGCAGTACCTCAAAATTATAGCCGTGGTGGCGGAAGATAGGCTCGAGAATGTCAAAATGGATGGGACTCATCTGGGGGGCGAGGATGGTGTAGTGCTGCTTCTGCATCTCCTTGGTGTAGTAGACGCGCTCGAACGGTTGTACGTGAGAGGTCGAATGGATCCCGCGCTCGCGCCGCATGGCGACGGCGGCGAGCAGCGAGCGGATGCGGATGCGCACCGCGCCAAGGTTGTTGACCTCGTCGATCTTCAGGCAGGTGTAGAGCTTGCCGCCCTGCTCTAAAAGCTCGCAGACCTCGTCGGTCGTGACGGCGTCGAGCCCGCAGCCGAACGAGTTGAGCTGGATGAGCTCAAGATCGTCGCGCCCGCAGACGAATTCTGCCGCCGTGTAGAGCCGCGAGTGGTAGACCCACTGGTCGTTCACGCGCACGGGGCGCTTGGGCGTAAAGTCGATGGGCAGGCAGTCCTCGGTCAGCACCGTCAGGCCGTAGGCCGCGATAAGCTCGGGAATGCCGTGGTTGATCTCGGGGTCCACGTGGTAGGGCCGTCCCGCGAGGACGATGCCGCTGCCGCTGGATTTTTCCATGTCGGCGAGCGCCTTCGCGCCCGCGGCGCGGACGTCGGCCTTCGCCCGCCGCTGTTCCTCCCAGGCAAGGTGAACGGCGTGGCGCGTCTCCTTTTCGGGAATGTCCCAGGTCTCCTTGCAGAAGCGCGCGAGCCGGTCGGCCGCGATCTTCTCGCTCGTGAAGGCGAGGAAGGGACGCAGGTAGCGCACCGAGCCATCGGTCACGGCTTCGACGTTATTTTTGATATTCTCCGGGTAGGAGACGACGATGGGGCAGTTGAAGTGGTTCTGCGCGCCGGGGACCTCCTGATGCTCGTAGAACACGCAGGGATGGAAGATGGTCTTGAGCCCGTGGTCGATGAGCCACTGGGCGTGGCCGTGGGCGAGCTTTGCGGGGTAGCATTCCGATTCCGACGGGATGCTCTCCATGCCCAGCTCATAAATTGCGCGCGTGGAGAACGGGGAGAGGATGACGCGGAAGCCCAAATCGCGGAAAAACGTCGCCCAGAAGGGGTAGTTTTCGTACATGTTCAGCACGCGCGGGATGCCGATCTCGCCGCGCGGCGCGTTTTCCGGCTCGAGCGGGGGATAGGCGAACATGCGCTCGCGCTTGTAGGCAAAAATGTTCTCGCCGGGCTTGGTGCCCGTCTCGCCGCGCAGGGCCTTTTCGCAGCGGTTGCCGCTGATGTGCCGCCGCCCGCCGGGGAAGACGCTGACGGTGAGCATGCAGTGGTTCTGACAGCCCTGGCAGCGCGCGGTCGAGGTCTTGTAGGTGAGCTTTTCGATGTCTTCAAGCGGCAGCATCGTGCTCTCCTGTCCATGATAGCGCTGGCGCGCGAGAAGCGCCGCGCCGAACGCGCCCATGATGCCCGCAATGTCGGGACACGTGACCTGCGCGCCGGAGATGCGCTCGAACGCGCGCAGCACGGCCTCGTTGAAGAATGTGCCGCCCTGTACGACGACGTGCGAGCCGAGCTCGCTCGCGTCGGAGAGCTTGATGACCTTATAAAGAGCGTTCTTGATGACGGAGTAGGCAAGGCCAGCGGAGATATCGGAGACGCTTGCGCCCTCCTTCTGCGCCTGTTTGACGTTGGAGTTCATAAACACCGTGCAGCGCGTGCCGAGGTCCACGGGGGCCTTGGCAAAGAGCGCTTCGTGCGCGAATTCCTGCGCTGTCATGCCAAGAGAGTTGGCGAAGTTTTCGAGGAACGAGCCGCAGCCGGACGAGCAGGCCTCGTTCAGAAGCACCGTGTCGACCGCGCCGTCCTTGAGCTTGATGCACTTCATGTCCTGCCCGCCGATATCGAGCACGCAGTCGACCTTGGGGTCGAAGAACGACGCGGCGGTGCAGTGGGCGATGGTCTCGACCTCGCCCTCGTCGAGCGAGAACGCGGACTTGAGCAGCGTTTCGCCGTAGCCTGTGGAGCAGGAGCGCGCAATATGCGCGCCCGCGGGAAGAGCTTCGCGCAGCGTATGTACCGCCTGCATGGCGGTCTGGATGGGATTGCCCTGATTGTTGGCGTAGAACGAGTACAAAAGCTCGCCTTTTTCGCCAACTAACGCGAGCTTTGTCGTCGTCGAGCCCGCGTCGAAGCCGAGAAAGCAGTCGCCATTATACGTTGCAAGATCGCCGCGCGGCACGACCGCCGTATGGTGACGGGTGCGGAAGGCCTCGAGGTCGGCTTCGTCTTCAAAGAGCGCCGGCAGGCGCTTTAATTCAAAATCCATCTGTACGCCGCTGTCGAGACGCTTGATGAGCGCGCTGAGCGGCTGCACCTCGGCGGGCGTTTCGTCGATGGCCGCGCCGGTGGCGGCGAAGAGATGAGAATTTTCGGGGTCGATGGTCGTCTCATCCGTCAGCTTCAGCGTGCGGATAAACGCGGCCTTGAGTTGGGGGAGGAAGTGCAGCGGCCCACCTAAGAACGCGACATGGCCGCGGATGGGCTTGCCGCAGGCAAGGCCCGAAATGGTCTGGTTGACGACCGCCTGAAAGATCGAGGCGGCAAGGTCCGCCTTCGTCGCGCCCTCGTTGATGAGGGGCTGGATGTCCGTCTTGGCGAACACGCCGCAGCGTGCGGCGATGGGGTAGATCTGCTGGTAGTGCGCGGCCTCGCGGTCAAGGCCCGCGGCGTCGGTCTGCAAAAGTGCGGCCATCTGGTCGATGAACGAGCCCGTGCCGCCGGCGCAGACGCCGTTCATGCGTTCCTCGAGCCCGCCCTTGAAGTAGATGATCTTGGCATCCTCGCCGCCGAGCTCGATGGCGACGTCCACCTGCGGGGCGACGCGCTCGAGCGCCTGCGCCACAGCCACGACCTCCTGCACAAACGGGATGCCGAGCGCCTTGGCAAGGTTGATCGCGCCCGAGCCTGTGGCGCGCAGGGAGAGCGCGCACTCGCCGAGCACGGCGTGCGCCTGCTGCAAAAGATCGGACAGCGCGCGCTGCGTGTGGGACAGGTGGCGCTGGTACTGCCCGAAGATCATTTTTCCGTTTTCATCGAGGACGACGAGCTTGACGGTGGTGGAGCCTACGTCGATCCCTGCCTGATACGTTTTCATGGGAACCTCTCTTTTCATAGTCGTTGCGCTCAGGCGGCAAAGAGCCCCGCCTGAATAGATTATCATTATAATTATAGGTCGAAAAAAGGCAAGAGGTAAAGTTCAGTCTCTGTTAAGAATGTGAACAGGTGTTTACAATTTTTTGTAACACTTGACATGCATAGAGATTCTATGTATAATGCAAGCATAGACATTCTATGTATCATCGGAGGTGCAGAATGAAGAAAAAGAGCATTGACCACGCGCAGCTCCTGCTGCTCAAGCTCCTTTCGACCGAGGACATGTATGGCTACCAGATCATCCTGGAGCTGGCGCGCCGGTCGAGCAACGTCTTTGAGCTCAAAGAGGGCACGCTCTATCCCGTGCTGCACGGCATGGAGCGCGACGGCTATGTCGAAGCCTACGAAAAGAGCGCGCCCACCGGCCGCGTGCGCAGGTATTACCACCTCACGCGCGCCGGGCGCGCGGCGCTCGCGGAGGAGGAGCAGGCCTGGCAGCGCTACTCCGGCGCAGTGAACGCCGTGCTGCGCGCGTCTGAGGGCTGAAAAACATGGACAGAAACGAATATTGCGAGCGCGTGCTCGCGCAGGCCGGGCGGCTCACGAGTGACGAAGCGAGCGAGCTGAGAGACGAGCTTTCCGGCCACATCGAGGACCACGCCGAAGCCCTGATTGAGCACGGCTATACGGAGGAGGACGCCGCCGCGCGTGCCGTGGCGCTGATGGGCGACCCGGAGGAAACGGGCAAGGCCCTGCGCGATCAGTACGGAGGCTGGTGGCTCGTCGTCGTGCGGCGCATCGCCGTTTTCATCACAGTCGTCGTCTGCGTGCAGAGCGTTTTCACGCTGCCGCTGCTCACCGGCGTGTACGAGAGCGTCCACGAGCGCCTGCGCCCGACGGTGAACAGCGTTTCCTGGGACGAGCTCGACGGCGCGGCGGACCTGCACGAGCATATCTCCATCGGGGACGATATTGTGCAGCTGAACCGCATCGAATACGGCGTGCGCGAGGGGGAGCGGCAGGCGGTGCTCTGGGTGAGCGCCTACGACCGTCTCCCCGGCAGAAAGGTCTACGAGCGCCTGATCGAGACGATGTCGCTGCAAAGCGAACGCTGCGAGACAATGTACGGGGAAGACGGCAGCTGGTATTCCAGCTGCCGGAGCAGCGGCGGCAGCCTGTATGTGCACTACGGGCAGCATACAGTCCCGCTTGAAGAGGGCGATACTTACGTGACGTTTGTCTACGACCGCTTCGGCGAGCGCGTCGAGACGAGGATCGAGCTTCCGGAAGGGGGGACGCAGCCGTGAAAAAGCAGAAGATCGAAAAGCGGCCGACAAGGGCGCGCCGCGCGGTCAGGAGCATTGTCATTATGCTCTGCGCGCTGCTCATCAGCAATATGCTCGGCGGCGGCCACCTGACGCGCGCGATGGCGCTGCGCGACGGCGAGCAGCGCTACGGCGTGTATGAAAAGACGCACGAGCTTGCGTCCCTTCCCGTGGAGAACATCTATAAGACGCTGCGCGTCACCCTGCTCGTCAGTGAGAACGTGACCTACTGCGGCGGGAGCAATTTTTACGCGCTGCTCGGCTGGCAGGACGATTTCGGCGTGCCGCTTGACTGCGCGGACGGTGAGAGCATTCACGCGGGCTGGTGGGGAATGTCGCGCAATGACGCAAGAGATATTTTCTACTGGGGCCGCATCGATGACACAGCGATCATCAGCGCCGTGATCGAGAGGTGCCGTGAGGTTTCGCAGGATGAAAACGGGGGCTATACCCTTGAAAAGTACGAGACGATCCCCGTTGAACTGATCGAAGACGGCGGATACCGGTATTTCCTCGCCGGTGGGGCGATACCGGAGAGAGACTGTGACGACGCGCAGGATAAGATATACCTTATCGGCTATAACGCCTCGGGTGCGGAAGAGCTGCGCTATGAGATCAAACAGCAGGCAAGCACCTCATTTGGCTAAAAGAAGACCGGAGAGCGCTGCGGCAGTGCCGCAGCGCTCTTTCCATATTCATATAAGAGCGCAAATAGTAAACGACCGTGAACTTTTGGTGAATTCTTTCCGCGGGTCGTTGACGGTAAAAGGTCAAAATGGTATCCTACTCTGGAATTCTTATTTTCATCTTTCAGAAAGAAGGCAGGATATGCTCAAGCTGCAAAACATCGTCAAGGACTATCAGGCGGGCGATACCACCGTCCACGCGCTGCGCGGCGTGAACCTCCAGTTCCGCGAGAGCGAGTTTGTCGCCATCCTCGGCCACTCGGGCTGCGGCAAGACGACGATGCTCAACATCATCGGCGGTCTCGACCAGTACACGAGCGGCGATCTCATCATCAACGGCAAATCGACGAAGGATTTTACCGACTCCGACTGGGACAGCTACCGCAACCACTCCATCGGCTTCGTCTTTCAGAGCTACAACCTCATCCCGCACCAGACGGTTTTGAGCAACGTGGAGCTGGCGCTCACGCTCTCGGGCGTGAGCAAGTCAGAGCGCCGCGAGCGCGCCGTCAGGGCGCTCGAGAGCGTGGGCCTTGGCGACCAGCTCGACAAAAGGCCCAACCAGATGTCCGGCGGACAGATGCAGCGCGTCGCCATCGCGCGTGCGCTCGTCAACGACCCGGACATTCTGCTCGCCGACGAACCGACCGGCGCGCTCGACAGCGAGACGAGCGTGCAGGTGATGGAGATCCTGAAAAAGATCTCGAAGGACCGTCTTATCATCATGGTCACGCACAACCCCGAGCTTGCCGAGACCTACGCGAGCCGCATCGTGCGCCTGAAGGACGGCGAGATTGTGGACGACGGCGCGCCGTATGAGGAGACCGTGGAGGAAAAGAGCGCCGCGGGCAGGAGCAGAAGGACCTCAATGAGCTTCGGCACGGCGCTGTCGCTGTCGCTCAACAACCTGATGACGAAAAAGGGCCGCACATTTCTGACGGCCTTCGCCGGGAGCATCGGCATCATCGGCATCGCGCTCATCCTCTCGCTGAGCAACGGCATCCAGACCTATATCGACCGCGTGCAGGAGGATACGCTCTCGAGCTACCCGCTGACGATCGAAAGTGAGAGCATGGACATGTCCAGCATGGTGACGACGATGATGGGCGTCCACTCGCCCAACGAGGACGGCGAGGGCGGCCACGACCTTGACGCCGTCTACTCCAACAACATCATGTACGACATGATGAGCTCGTTCGCCTCGGCGGAGACGCAGACGAACAATCTGAAGGCCTTCAAGACCTATCTTGAGGGCGACAACGAGCTCTCCCAGCACATCAGCGCCATCTCCTACGACTATGACCTCGGCATGGCCATCTACGCCAAGGACACCGACGGCAAGGTCTTCAAGTCCGACGTGACCGAGCTTTTGCAAACCTGCATGAGCGAGCTCTACGGCGGCGATTACAGCAGCTATTTCGAGCGCTTCGGCTCGGCCTACTCCGCCATGGAGACCTGGGAACAGATGCTCCCGCCGCAGGATAGCGACAGCGGCGAGCTCGTGGGCGATCTTCTCCACGAGCAGTACGATCTCATTTACGGCTCCTGGCCGCAGAACTACGACGAGGTCGTGCTCATCGTCAACAAGGACAACGAGATCTCCGATCTTGTGATCTACTCGCTCGGTCTGAGCGCGCAGGACGAGGTCGTGGAGTCGATGCAGCGCGTGATGGACGGCGAGGAGTTCGACACGAAGGACATCCAGAGCTGGAGCTACGAGGACCTGTGCAGTATGAGCTTCAAGATCATCCTGCCTGCCGAGCGCTACCAGTACGATTCCGCGAGCGGTACCTATACCGACGTGAGCACGACCGACACGGGCCTTGACTTCCTCTATAATTCCGACGACGTCGGCACGCGCGTGAAGATCGTCGGTATCCTGCGCCCGAACGAGAACGCGGTCTCCTCCATGCTCTCCGGCGCCATCGGCTACACCTCCGCGCTGACCGACTATCTTGTCGAAAAGGCGGGCAGCACCGACATCCTGCAAAAGCAGAAGGCCGACCCCGATACCGACGTGATCCTGAACCTGCCGTTTCTGACCGACGATTACTCCGTGAGCGACGAGCAGAAGGAAGCAGACGTGACGGAGTACCTCGAGACGCTTTCCGTCACCGAGCGCGCCGCGGCCTACACGGCCATGATGAGCGTGCCGGGCGAGGAATACCTCTCCGCCATCGTCGAGCAGCAGATGGGCTCGCTCGACCGCGCGGGCATCGAACAGATGGTGGTCTCGGCCTACGCGCAGCAGATGGGCGTGGACGAGGGAACGGTCAAATCCTATATCGCGCAGATGGACGACGACACGCTCTTCGGCTATGTCGAGCAGTCCATCCGCGAGCGGGTGACGGAGCAGTACGCCGCGGGCGTGCAGGCGCGCCTTGCCAATATGACGAGCGACCAGCTCGCCATGGCGCTTGACCTTGCGCTTGAAAAGTCCCCCGCCGTCACGCCGCTCACAACAGAGCAGTACAACTGGCTTTATGACAACTACATGCCCGCGACGGTCTCCGAGAGCACCTATGAGGATAACCTCAAGCTCCTCGGCGACGTGGACCTCGCAAGCCCGAAGACCATCAACATCTACGCTTCGACCTTTGCCGACAAGGACGCCATCGCCGACGCGATCGAGGAGTACAATAACAGCGTTTCCGAGGACGATCAGATCGACTACACCGACTATGTCGCGCTTCTGATGAGCTCCGTTACGACGATCATCAACGCCATCAGCTACGTGCTCATCGCGTTTGTCGCCATCTCGCTCGTCGTGTCGAGCATCATGATCGGCATTATCACCTATATTTCGGTGCTCGAGCGCACGAAGGAGATCGGCATCCTGCGCGCCATCGGCGCGAGCAAGCGTGATATTTCGCGCGTTTTCAACGCGGAAACGCTCATCGAGGGCTTCTGCTCGGGCGCGATCGGCATCGGCATCACGCTGCTGCTCATCATCCCGATCAACCTCGTTGTGCATCACTTAACGGGCATCGAGACGCTCAACGCCATTCTGCCGCCCGTCGGCGGCGCGGCGCTGGTTGCCATCAGCATGGCGCTCACGTTTATCGCCGGTCTCATCCCCTCCGGCATCGCCGCGCGCAAGGACCCCGTCGAGGCCCTGCGCAGCGAATAAAACCGCATCACAGCACGCCTGACCGGGCGGCGGATATGCTCCGCCGCCCGGCATTTTGCACATTGTCTTGTCAGATGAATGCAGCAGCAGTTAACAGAATTCGACAAGTTATTCTATTGACAAATAAATTGTCCTGTGGCATTATGTTGATACCGATCCTGCCGCCTTGGGACAGCCGCGCCCATCCGGGAGAACGGAAACTGATGATGTAAGGAGAGGATAGCATGAAAAGAAGACTTATGGCAGTTTTGATGGCGCTCGTCATGACGCTCAGCTTGCTGCCTGTAAGCGCGTTTGCGGCGGATACGGAACCGCCAGTGGACGATAATTTGCACTTTGAAAAATCTGCAAAAGTGAACGAGGATGGCACAACGACTGTCCGTATGGAGGCTTGGGCCACCGGTACAGTAACGGCCACATCCAGATCTTTGCCGCTGGATATCGTACTGGTGTTGGACCAGTCCGGTTCAATGGGTGAGTGGTTTGGAAATCGTGGAACGAGAATTGATGCGCTGAAATCAGCGGCGAATAATTTTATTGCCGCAGTAGAGCAGCAGGCAGAAAGCAATCATGTTGACCACCGTATTGCAGTAGTTGGTTTTGCCAGCACAGCGGGCAGAAACGGAACTTACAAAAATACGGAGTTACTTTCTACTGAGAAAGAAAAGAACTACGGTGTGGCGAAGGCTGCCGACTATAAGAACGCTCTGGTTTCGGCGAACAGTAATGGCAGCGTTAACCCCCGTCTTACAACGGCCATTGGGAGACTGTCCACTGATGGCGATACCTACTCAGAGTATGGTATCGATATGGCAAATCGGATTTTCGAGCAGTATCCTTTGGCCACGGGTGAACAGCGTCAGCGTGTGATTATTATGTTTACCGATGGCTATACTGCACCGTATGGGTCCAATAATATTGACTACAGCATGTCGGACCGCGCAATCAGCAATGCGCAGACGGCAAAGAGCAGCTATAATGCAAAGGTCTATACTGTCGGTATTTTTAATGGCGCTGATCCTAATGCGGATATCGAAAGTGGATTTTCTTACGGGAGCAGCAGAGGCAATGCGCAGCGCGTTGCGGCGAATCGATATATGCACTATGTTTCTTCCAACTATGTTGGGGTAACTGGCTTGCGTGATACGGGTACTCGTGTTGAAAACAGCAGCTTCTATCTTGCGGCATCTGATGCGGAAGCGTTAAATAATGTTTTTACCACGATCAGCGACTCAATTAAAACGGATACTACAACGCTTGACGGCAGTGCAGTCATAGCAGATACGGTTGCACCTAACTTCGCTATGCCGGATAATGTGGCTGCAATTACACTGAAAGTAGCGGATTATCAGGCGGATGGCAGCTTTTCGAATGAGCAGGCTGCGCCTGCTGCTGTCACCGCGGCAATCGCTGGGCAAGATATTTCCGTGACTGGATTTGACTTTTCTGCGAATTGGTGTGGCTTTGATGCGAATCAAAATCCTCACGGACAGAAGCTGATTATTGAGTTTACCATCCAGAATGAGAATTATGGCGGTACGCAGCCTACGAATGAGGGGGCGTCTGTTAAGGATGGGGATGGTAATGCCATTAAGACGGCGGAGAATCCGGTGGTTCCTGTTCCGGTTAAGATTCCTGAAGCCGCAGCGGCGTATACTCGTTCGAAGGTGTATGACGGAAATCCCTTCAACGTGAAGGAGAATATTGCGGATATTGTCGCAAATATTGTTCCTGTTGATGGCAAGAACAACCAGTTTGTCAACCTGACTTATGAGATTAAGCAGGGCGATACTGTTGTTGGAACCTATACCATTGAGGCTGGCAAGACCAGCGGTAGTTGGGATACGGAAGATGAGTTAACAACCGGAAAGGATGTTGGCGAGTATAAGTATTCCGTTGTGGTGACGGCCACCGATGCGGCGAAGGCAGACAACAGCGTTAGTGTTTCTTATGAGGATAGTGTTGTCTATACCATTACTGAGCGCCCCGTCACCTTCACCGGCGAGAGCGGCGAAAGAGAGTGGAACGGCAAAGAGCAGGAGATCATCGGCATCACGCCGAATGGTCTGCTGGAGGGCGACACCTATGAGGGCCTGACCTACAGCGCCAAGGGCACGGACGCCGGCAGCTATACTGGCGTGTTCACTGGCGAAGTTACCATCAAGAACGCGGACGGCAAGGATGTGACGGCCAACTATAAGGTGGAAACGACCCCCGGCGTTCTCACCATCACGGACAAGACCGAAACGGTCACCGTCACGTTCAAGATCGTGAACGGCACGTGGGAAGACGGCTCGAGAGGTGACAAGACCGCGGAGGTCACGCTGACCAACGGCAAGGGCACGCTCGCTGCGACCAAAGTCCCCACCGGCATGCAGCCTGATAAGGGCTACACGAACGGCACGTGGGATGTGACGCCCAACACAGCGGAGGACGCGATCAAGGGCGGCGAGGTCTACACGTACTCTTATGAGAAGATCATCCCCGCAAGCTTCAACCCCAACGGCTATATCGTCAAGCAGATGACCGGCGACGAAATGCCGAATGAGGAGACCTTCACCGTCAACGTCGCTCCCCTGAACGACGGCGCGGACATGAACGGTACGGCGACGCTGCGCACCGGCAGCACGAACTTCGTGTTCCCCGAGGGCAGCAGCTTCTCGATCTCCGAGGATACCATCTTCATGGTGTCCGAGAACAAGGGCAATGCACCGCGCGTGACCTACGATACTGAGCCGCGTCAGCTCAAGGTCACGGTGAAGCTGAGCGATGATGAGAAGTCCATGGTGGTCGATAAGGTCTACTGCTCCACCGACGGCGAGAACTGGCGCGAGATCGGCACTGCCGAGCAGGACGACAAGCTCGTCATCACCAACAGCTATGTCGATCCGAGCTCTGCGAGCTTCAACCCCAACGGCTATATCGTCAAGCAGATGACCGGCGACGAAATGCCGAATGAGGAGACCTTCACCGTCAACGTCGCTCCCCTGAACGACGGCGCGGACATGAACGGTACGGCGACGCTGCGCACCGGCAGCACGAACTTCGTGTTCCCCGAGGGCAGCAGCTTCTCGATCTCCGAGGATACCATCTTCATGGTGTCCGAGAACAAGGGCAATGCACCGCGCGTGACCTACGATACTGAGCCGCGTCAGCTCAAGGTCACGGTGAAGCTGAGCGATGATGAGAAGTCCATGGTGGTCGATAAGGTCTACTGCTCCACCGACGGCGAGAACTGGCGCGAGATCGGCACTGCCGAGCAGGACGACAAGCTCGTCATCACCAACAGCTACGAGGCGGAGGTCATCCCCGACGCCATCACCATCGACCTCAGCCAGTATATCCAGAAGGAGCTCAAGCTCACCGGCGACAACCGCTTCACCGGCGCGACCTACACCGCGAGCGTGACGCCGATCATCGACGGCGAGCTGGGCGAGGCGAAGACCATTTCCGTCAGCTATGCGGCCAATGAGTCCGGCCTCAAGACCTTCAACGGCACGCTGACCTTCACCGAGAGCGGCACCTACCGCTACGAGGTCAAGGAGAACATTCCCGCCAACGCGACGGGCTATGATACGAGCGTCTATGAGCTGCTCGTCGTTGTCACGGCTGAGGACGGCAAGCTTGTCGCCACGGTCGGCCAGAAGCTTGCGGGCGATCAGTCCGGCGAGTTTACGAACGAGCCGATCGTGTTCCACAACACGTACAACACGGGCAATGCGATCGTTATCCCGCCCGAGCGTCCCAAGCTGAACACCGACGACCACTACGCTTACGTCGTGGGTTATCCCGACGGTACGGTCCGCCCGATGGGCAACATCACCCGTGCCGAGGTCGCGACCATCTTCTTCCGTCTGCTGACCGACGACAGCCGCACCCAGTTCTGGGCCACGACGAACACCTACAGCGACGTGAAGAGCGGCGACTGGTTCAACAACGCCGTCTCCACCCTGAGCAACGCGGGCATCATCAGCGGCTATCCTGACGGCACGTTCCGTCCGAACGCTCCCATCACCCGCGCCGAGATGGCCAAGGTCATCGCCCTGTTCGCCAAGCTCGATAAGAGCGAGGACCGCTTCAATGATATCGCCGGCCACTGGGCCGAGGCCTATATCAAGCTGGCGGCGGGCAACGGCTGGATCGCGGGCTATCCCGACGGCAGCTTCAAGCCGCAGCAGAACATCACGCGCGCCGAGACCATGACCATGATCAACCGCGTGCTGGATCGTGTGCCCTCCGTGGAGAGCCACCTGCTTCCCTACAACGTGATGCTGACCTTCCCCGACTGCCAGAGCGGTCAGTGGTACTACATCGCGGTCCAGGAAGCAACCAACAGCCACACCTATGAGCGTGCTGTGACCGAAAAGAACGGCGACGAGCAGTGGATCGCGCTGCGCGAGAACCGCGACTGGACGGAGTTCGAGTACTAAGCGGCAAGCCAAATGAAAAAGAAGACCCCTGCGGGGGTCTTCTTTTTTTGCGTTTTACGGCGATTTTACAAAAGAAATCTTTTTGATTTTACGCGCAACGCTTATTCTCATAACCGTAGGCAGAAAACATCTGTAAAAAAACGAAAGGAAGTCTTTCAGTATGAAAAAGCTCATTTCTCTTGCGCTGACGGCCGCGCTGGCCCTCAGCATCCTGACCGCCTGCGGCAGCAAGAACGACACCGCCGACAATGTGAACAATGACGCAAACAGCGGCACGGAGACCGCCATCTCCGGCACCGTCTCCACCGACGGCTCGACCTCGATGGAAAAGGTCATCAACTCGCTTGGCGAATCCTTCATGGCGCAGAACAAGGACGTAAAGTTCACCTATAACCCCACGGGCTCGGGCAGCGGCATCCAGGCCGTTTCCGAGGGCCGCTGCGACATCGGCCTTTCGAGCCGCGCGCTCAAGGACGATGAAAAGGCCTCCGGCCTTGTGGAGACCACGCTCGCGCTCGACGGCATCGCCATCGTCGTGAACCCGGAAAACCCGGTCTCCGATCTGGACGTTGACACCATCGCCAAGATCTACACCGGCGAGATCACCAACTGGAAGGACGTCGGCGGCAACGACGCCGAGATCGTGCTCATCGGCCGCGAGGCCGGTTCCGGCACGCGCGACGGCTTCGAGACCATCACCGATACCAAGGACGCGTGCGCGTACCGTCAGGAGCTCACCTCCACGGGCGACGTGATCAACACCGTTTCCAAGAACCCCGACGCCATCGGCTATGCTTCCCTCTCCGCGGTCGGCGACAGCGTGAAGGCGCTGACGGTCGGCGGCGTGGAAGCCACGGAAGCGACCGTCAAGGACGGCAGCTATGTGGTCCAGCGTCCGTTCGTGCTCGTGACGAAGGAGGGCACCGAGCTTTCCGCCGCGGCACAGGCCTTCTTCGACTACGCGATCTCCGCTGACGCGGCGGACATCATCGCCGCCGCCGGTGCGGTCGCAATCCACTAACAAACATGCTCCCGGAGGGGGACGGCGCGAGCCGTCTCCTTCCGGCGTCGGAGGAAAAACTATGGCGCAGAAGAAAAAATGGTTTGAGACCGCCGTGCACGGTGTTTTTCTCATTTTGGGACTCATCACGGTCGGGTGCGTGCTGCTCATCACGGCGTATCTCGTGATCTCCGGCATCCCGGCTATCCGCAAGATCGGGCTGATCCCGTTTCTGACCGGCAAGGTCTGGGCCTCGACGGCGGCGGAGCCGCAGTACGGCATCCTGCCGTTTATCCTCACGAGCGTATACGGCACGGCGGGCGCGATCGTCCTCGGCGTGCCGGTGGGCTTTCTGACGGCGGTGTACCTTGCCAAGGCCGCGCCGAAGAAGGTCCGCACGGTGCTGGAATCCGCCGTCAGCCTGCTCGCGGGCATCCCGTCGGTCGTCTACGGCCTTGTGGGCATGCTGGTGCTCGTGCCCGCCATCCGAAAGACCTTTCACCTGCCGGACGGCGCGAGCCTGCTCGCGGCCATCATCGTGCTGGCGGTGATGATCCTGCCGTCGATCATCAAGGTGAGCGTCACGGCGCTCGAAGCCGTGCCAAAGGAGTATGAGGACGCTTCGCTTGCGCTGGGCGCGACGCCGGTGGAAACGTATTTCCGCGTCTCCGTCCCGGCGGCGAAGAGCGGCATCGCCGCGGCGGTGGTGCTCGGTGTGGGCCGCGCCATCGGCGAAGCGATGGCGGTGATGATGGTCTCGGGCAACGCGTCGAACATGCCGGTGTCGATCTTTGAGAGCGTCCGCTTCCTCACAACGGCGGTCGCGAGCGAAATGTCGTATTCGGGCGGCCTGCAGCGCCAGGCGCTCTTTTCCATCGCGCTGGTGCTGTATCTTTTCATCCTGCTCATCAACGCCGCGCTCAACTTCTTCTTAAAGCGCGATAAGGAGGGATCGTGATGCTCAAAAAGCGCGCCTCGGCCGGCCGCCGGGCCTATATCGCGCTGATGCGCACGCTGATGCTCGCCGCCGCGGTATTGACTTGTGCCCTCGTAGTCGGTATGATTGGCTATATATTAGGCAATGGTCTGCCAAACATCACCTGGGAAATGCTCTCCACCGCGCCGAGCTATCTTGCAAACCGCATCGGCATCCTGCCGGACATCCTGAGCACGCTCTATATCGTGCTCGCAACGCTTCTGATCGTGCTGCCGCTCGGCGTGGGCGCGGCGATCTATCTCAATGAGTACGCCGCGAACAAAAAGCTCGTCGCCGTGATCGAATACGCGTCCGAGACGCTCTCGGGCATCCCGTCGATCATCTACGGCCTGGTCGGCATGCTGATCTTCTGCAAAAACGGCACATCGCTGCTGGCGGGCGCGCTGACGCTCACGATCATGAACCTGCCGACCGTTATGCGCACGGCGCAGGAGAGTCTCAAGACCGTGCCGCAGAGCTACCGCGAGGGCGCGTTCGCCCTGGGCGCGGGCAAGTGGCGCACCATCCGCACGGTGGTGCTGCCGAGCTGCGTGGACGGCGTGATCACGGGCTGCATTTTGTCGATCGGGCGTATCCTCGGCGAGTCGGCGGCGCTTTTGTTCACCGCGGGCTCGGCCCACATGCTCTACGGCTTTTTCGAGGGCATGCAGAACGCGGGCGCGACGCTGACGGTGGCGCTCTACTTCTACGCCAAGGAGTCGAGCGATACGGGGGTGGTGTTCGCCATCGCGGCGATCTTGATGCTGCTGACGATGCTCATCAACCTTGCGGCGGACCTTGCCGGTCGATATTTCAGGAGGAAACAGGAATGATCCGATCGGTGAACGGAAGCGGTATGAAGCGCATGGCGCTTTTAAACGACCTCTCGTGCTTTGGCAAATGCTCGCTGAGCGTGGCGATGCCCATCATCTCCGCCTACGGCGTTGAAACAGTGCCGCTGCCGACGGCGCTCCTCTCAACCCACACGGCGGACGGCTTCGGCGATTACGTCCTGCGCGATCTCACGGATGAGATGGAGAAATTTGCCGCGCACTGGAAGACGCTCGGCGTCCGCTTTGACGGCGTGTGCACGGGCTTTTTCGGCTCGGTCTCGCAGCTTTCGTTCGCAAGGGAATTCCTGCATGATTTTGCACGGCCCGATACGCTCGTGGTCGTGGACCCCGTGCTCGGCGACAACGGCGCGCTGTACGGCTGCTTCACCGATGAATTTGTGACGGCCATGCGCGCGCTCTGCGCGCACGCGCAGCTCATCACGCCCAACCGCACGGAGGCGGCGCTTCTCGCCGGCTGCGCGATAGACGCGAGTGAAGAAGAGCTTTTATCAAAGCTCACGGTGCCGAACGTCATTATCACGAGTGTGCGGCGCGGCGATCAGATCGGCTACGCCGCGCGGCTGAACGGGGAATATATGGAGCTTTTCCGGCCCTGCCTTCCGCAGACGCTGCACGGCACGGGAGACGTGTTCGTCTCCGCGCTCTGCGGCGAGCTGATGAGCGGGCGGGCCATGCCGGACGCGCTTTCGCGTGCGGCGGATTTTTGTGACCGATGCGTGCGGAAGACCGCCGCGCGCGGCGAGGCCCACTGGTACGGCCTCGCATTTGAAGACGTATTGAAAGAGGAAAGAAATCGATGAACAGCATTCTTTCTGTCAAGGATTTGTGCCTGTGGTACGGGAGCCATCAGGCGCTCAAGGACATCAACATCGACATCCCGGAAAAGAGCATCACGGCGCTCATCGGCCCGAGCGGCTGCGGCAAATCGACCTTTTTAAAGACGCTCGACCGCATGAACGACCTGATCCCGGACGTGAAGATCACGGGAAGCGTGAAGTATAAGGGCGAGGACATCTTCGACCCCGCCGTGGACGTGAGCGAGCTGCGGCGGCAGGTGGGCATGGTCTTTCAGAAGCCCAACCCCTTCCCGATGAGCATTTACGACAACATCGCTTACGGTCCGCGCACGCACGGCATGAAGAATAAGGCCAAGCTCGACGAGATCGTCGAAAAGTCGCTGCGCGGCGCGGCCATCTGGGACGAGGTCAAGGACCGGCTCAAGAAAAACGCGCTCGGCCTTTCCGGCGGACAGCAGCAGAGACTGTGCATCGCCCGTGCGCTGGCCGTCGAGCCGGAGGTGCTGCTGATGGACGAGCCGACGAGCGCGCTCGACCCCATCTCCACCTCGAAGATCGAGGAGCTTGCGATGGAGCTGAAGGAAAAGTACACCATTGTCATCGTCACGCACAACATGCAGCAGGCGGTGCGCATTTCCGACCGCACGGCGTTTTTCCTGCTCGGCGAGCTCGTCGAGTGCGGCGAGACGGAGAATCTCTTCTCCCAGCCGCAGGACAAGCGGACGGAGGACTACATCACGGGGAGGTTCGGTTAATATGAGAAGCCGGTTTGACGAGCAGCTTGCGCTGCTGAACAAGGAGCTCATTGAAATGGGCGCGCTGTGCGAGGAGGTCATCGCCCTTGCCTCGCAGTCGCTCACGGAGGGCGACGCGGCGCTGGCTGCGCGCGTTTCCCCGCTGGATCAAGAGATCGACCGCAAGGAGCGCGAGATCGAATCGCTGTGCTTAAAGCTTTTATTGCAGCAGCAGCCGGTGGCGCGGGACCTTCGCCAGATCTCGGCGGCGCTCAAAATGATCACGGACATGGAGCGCATCGGCGATCAGGCCGAGGACATCGCCGAGATCGTCCGCTTCCTCGGCGGGCGCGGCGCGGAAAAGGACGGGCTGCTGCGCGGCATGGCACGTTCGACGATCAAAATGGTGACCGAGAGCGTGGACGCCTACGTCAAGGGCGACACGGCGCTCGCTTCGCAAGTCATCGCCGAGGACGACACGGTGGACGATTACTTCGCGCGCGTGAAAAAGGCGCTCATCGGGCGCATCGCGCAGGACCCCGCAGACGGGGAATTCGCGCTCGACCTTCTGATGATCGCGAAGTATTTCGAGCGCATCGGCGACCATGCGACGAATATCGCCGAATGGGTCATTTTCTCTGTGACCGGCGAGCATAAGGAGGGATGAAGTATGATCTGGTGCGTGGAAGACGACGCCAGCATCCGCGATATCGAGGTATACGCCCTGCGCTCCACGGGCTTTGAGGCCGAGGGCTTCGAGGACGGGACGAGCTTCTGGGAAGCGCTGCGCCGCGAAAAGCCGGACCTCGTCGTGCTCGACGTGATGCTGCCGGGCATCGACGGGTTGGAGCTTCTTCGCCGCATGCGCGCGGACCGGGAGCTTTCCGATATCCCCATTGTTATGGCGACGGCCAAGGGCGCGGAGTACGACCGCATCCGGGGGCTGGACCTCGGCGCGGACTACTATCTTGTCAAGCCGTTCGGCGTGATGGAGCTTGTCTCCTGCGTGAAGGCGGTGCTGCGCCGCTGCGCGCCGAAATCTACCGAGCAGCTCAAGACCGGCGGCCTTGTGCTCGACGAAACGGAGCACATTGTCACGGTGGACGGCGAGCGCGCGGCGCTCACCTATAAGGAATATGAGCTGCTGCGGCTCTTTTTGTCGCATCCGGGCGTGGCGTTCTCGCGCGATCAGCTGATGGCGGACGTCTGGGGCACGGATTACTGCGGCGAAACACGCACCGTGGACATGCACATCCGCACGCTGCGCCAAAAGCTCGGCCCCTACGGCGAGCGCATTGAGACGGTGCGCGGCGTGGGCTACCGCATGGAGGGCAAGGCATGACGAAAAAGATCTTTCACTCCATCCTGCTGGTCGCGGGCGCGGTGCTGCTCGCGAGCCTGCTCGTCATCATGGGGTGCCTTTACGAATACTTCGGCAGCATCGAGGAAAAGCAGCTGCGCGACGAGCTGACGCTTGCCGCCGCTGCGGTGGAGCGGGAGGGGGAGGACTACCTCTCCGGCGTTTCCTCCGACCACTGCCGCCTGACGTGGATCGCGCGCGACGGTACGGTGCTCTACGACACCGTGACCGACGCGGAGAGCCTTGAGAATCACGCCGACCGCGAGGAGGTGCGCGAAGCGCTCACGGCCGGCGAGGGCGAGAGCACGCGCTATTCCAAAACGCTGCTGCAAAAGACGATGTACTGCGCGCGAAAGCTCTCGGACGGGAGCGTGCTGCGCATTTCCGTCAGCCGCGCGACGGCGGGCGTGCTGCTCGTCGGCATGGTGCAGCCGATCCTGGTCGTCGTCATCGTGGCGTTCGTCCTGTCGGCCATGCTGGCAAAGAGCCTGTCGCGGCGCATCGTGCGCCCGCTCAACGAGCTGGACCTCGAGCACCCGCTCGACAACGACGCATACGAGGAGCTTTCCCCGCTGCTGGGGCGCATCAACCACCAGCACCAGCAGATCAGCGATCAGCTCTGCGAGCTGACGCGGCAGAAAACGGAGTTCGCCCAGATCACCGACAGCATGCGCGAGGGCCTTGTTCTGCTCGACGAAAAAGAGCGCGTGCTGAGCATCAACCCCGCGGCGCAGAAGCTCTTCTCCGCGGACGAGGGCTGCGTCGGCAAGGATTTCCTGACCATCGACCGCAGCCACGACATCCGCCTTGCCATCTCCGACGCGATGGCGCAGGGACACGGCGAGGCCCGCGCGGAGCGCGGGGGCCGCATGTGGCAGTTCGACGTGAGCCGCATTCTTTCCGGCGGCGCGGCGGTCGGCGCGGTGCTGCTGGCGTTCGACATCACCGACCGCGAAACGGCGGAGCAGAACCGCCGCGAGTTCACGGCGAACGTCTCCCATGAGCTGAAAACGCCGCTGCAGGGCATCATCGGCAGCGCGGAGCTGCTGGAAAACGGCATGGTGAAGCAGGAGGACGTGCCCCGCTTCGTCGGCCACATCCGAAAGGAAGCGCAGCGCCTTGTCACGCTGATCGGCGACATCATCCGCCTTTCCCAGCTCGACGAGGGCGACGAGATGCCGCGCGAGACCGTCGATCTGCTGACGATCTCGCAGGAGGCGGCAGAGGATCTCAGGTCCGCGGCGGAGCAGAAGGATATCCGCGTCACGGTCGAGGGCGAGAGCACCTGCGTCGGCGGTGTGCGGCGGCTTTTGTACGAGGTCATCTACAACCTCTGCGACAACGCCATCAAGTACAACGTGGACGGCGGCAGCGTCGCTGTGCACGTCGGGACGGAGGACGGGAAAGCCGTCGTCTCCGTGGCCGATACGGGCATCGGTATCGCGCCCGAGCACCAAAGCCGCATCTTCGAGCGCTTCTACCGCGTGGATAAGAGCCACTCCAAGGCGAGCGGCGGCACGGGCCTCGGCCTTTCCATCGTCAAGCACGCCGTGCAGTATCATCACGGCACGGTCGAGCTCAAGAGCGAGGAAGGAAAGGGCACGACGATCCGCGTTCTGCTGCCGAAGGAAAACTAAACAGCAGAAAAAAGCCGCAGACTTTGTCTGCGGCTTTTCCTTTTGCCCCAATAAAGCCCGCGGTTCTGCCGCGCGCCATGACCGCATACCCTCTATGGAAAAGGGGGAATGAGATGGACCGGACGATCACATTTTTGGGCGGCGACGCGCGCATGCGCCTGCTCGCGCAGATGATGGCGGCGGAGGGGGCGGACGTGCGCTCGTGGGCGCTGCCCGGCGCACCGGGGGAGAGCGCGCTCTGCGATGCGCTGAAATCGGAGATCATCGTGCTGCCGCTGCCGATGGAAAAGGACGGAAAGCTTACCGGAACGGACATGGCGGCGGACGATCTTCTGCACGCGCTGCGGCCGCGGCACCGCGTTTTCGCGGGCAGCGTGAGCCGGGAGACGATGGAAAAGGCCCGCGCGCTGGGCCTTCACGTGACGGATTATTTCACCTGCGAGGAGCTCAGTGTGCGCAACGCCATCCCCACGGCGGAGGGCGCGATCGAACTTGCCATGAAGCACACGAGCGTCACGCTGCACGGCACGCCCTGCCTTGTGCTGGGCTTTGGCCGCATCGGAAAGCTCCTTGCGCACGACCTTGCCGCCCTGGGAGCAAGGGTGACGGTCAGCGCGCGGAAGCTCTCGGACCTTGCGTGGATCGACGCCTTCGGCTACGCGGCGCTGCACACAAATCGGCTCGCGGGCACGCTTGGGGAGTTTCGCGTGGTGTTCAACACCGTGCCGCATCCGGTGCTGGACGAAGCGCTTCTATCCGAGCTGCCGCGCGACGCGCTGCTCATCGAGCTTGCGAGCGCGAGTGGGTTTGACCTCGCGGCGGTCGAGCGGCAGCGTCTGCATTACATCCGGGCCGGGGGCCTGCCGGGACGCACCGCGCCGGAGACGGCGGCGCGCGCCATCAAAAAAACCGTATGCCGGTTGATTGAGGAGGACGCATGAAGATCGGATTTGCCTTTTGCGGCTCGTTCTGCAACCATCCCGAGCTGCTGAAAATCTACGAGGACATCGCGCGCGAGCACGAGCTCGTGCCGATTTTGTCGGAAAACGCGGCGCGGTACTCCACGCGCTTCGGCACGGCGGAGGACTTCGTCAAGCGCGTGGAGGCCATCGCGGGGCGCAGGGCCGTGCGCGACATCGTGGAGGCAGAACCCCTCGGCCCGCAGGGGGCGATGGAGGTGCTCGTGATCGCGCCCTGCACGGGAAATACGCTTGCCAAGCTTGCCCACGGCATCACCGACGGGCCGGTGACGATGGCGGCGAAGGGCCACCTTCGCAACGGGAAGCCCGTTGTGCTCGCACTCGCGACGAACGACGGCCTTTCCGCGAGCGCGCCGAACATCGCCGCGCTTCTGAACCGCAAGCACTACTACTTTGTCCCCTTCGGGCAGGACAACGCCGAAGCGAAGCCCACGTCGCTGATCGCGGACTTCCGAAAGATCATCCCGGCGGCCGAAGCGGCGATGGAGGGGCGCCAGCTCCAGCCCATCCTGCTGTAGAAGAAAAAAGGCGGCAATTTGCCGCCTTTTTCGCGATGTAACATCAAACTTGCGCGCGTAGCGGGCAATGCTCGCTCCGCTTGCTTGAAAAAACGCGCCCGCTCCGCTATACTTTGAGAAAAGAGACGGGGAGGGGACACGCATGAACGACTGGCCGCGCGAGGAAAAACGGAAAAAGAAATACTACCGCGGCAGCGAATACGACCTGCGCGGCGTGGAGCGGTGGCTCGCCGGGCTTGCGGCCGACGGGCTGGAGCTTGTGGAGTGGAACGAGTTCCGCAACTGCATGCCGTGTGAGCGCCGCTTCTATCTCGAGCCCGCCGCGCGGGACGACGGTCCGACGGTCGAGCTGAGCGAAAAGCGCGCGGCGCTGGGCTGGGAATACGTCTGCACGACGAAAAACGGCATGTTCTATGTCTGGCGCGGCGGCGCGCTCGCGCACATGCCCATGCCCCGGCAGCAGACGGACAGCTACTGCTACCGGAAGGTGAAAAAGGCGCTGCGCGAGAGCTGGATCATCCCCGCAATCTACGCGGCGGGTGTCGTCGCCGCGGCGGCGATCGTTAAGGGGAGCGCGCCGCTGCTCGTGCGCACGCTGATCACGCTGCGTCCTGCCGCGGGCATTCAGGCGCTTTCGCTGCTGCTGTCCGCCATGCTCGGGTCGCTTGCCAGCGTCCGGCAGAACCGCGACCTGCGCGCGCTCCGGCGCGCGATGGAGGAGGGCGAGCACGTGCAGACCCTGCCGCGCAACCGCTGGGGGTGGATCGAGAAGGGAATCTCCCTGATCTGCCTTCTGCTGGTGTTTGCGCTGCATATCACGGCCCGCGACCTGCCGGAGACGAAGGAGTACGCCGACGATCCACTGCCCTATCTCAGCGCCGCGCAGGTCGGCGGCGGAGAGAAGGAGTGGCGCGAGGTGTGCCGGCAGCGGACGGTGCTCGGCGGCACGGTCAGCATCGTCGGCGAGCCGCCGTTTGGCGGGGTGATCGGCTCGTGGTGGACCTACGGCACGGAGCTGGACTTCTACGCCCCGCGCATCACGGGCCTTGCCGCTCCGCTGGCATCGGAGCTTCGCGATTACTTCATGAGCGGCAAGGAGGAGACGCTGACGCTCGACGGCTTCGACGAAGCGTACTACGCGGGCTTTCCCGTCCCGAAGCACATGGTCCCGTCGTATGTGAAGGGCGAGGCGGCGTATAAGCAGTTTGTTATCCTGCGGCGCGGCGGCAGGGTGCTCTTCTACCGGGCCGAGACGGCAGAGGACCTGCGCGGCCATTTGAGCGAGCTTACGGAAATTTTCGCGCAGTACGAAAATACGTAAAAAAGGGGAGCGTTCCTATCGGGAACGCTCCCTCTTCTCTTTTTTGCTTTACTGCTCGAATTTCTTGAGCTCCTCGAGCTGGCCCTCGAGCGTCGTGAACGCGCCGGGCAGCTGGGAAACGGCTTCGTCCGCGCGTCGGAGTTCGCTCGAAACGCTCGCGCAGGTCGCGCCGAGCGTTGTGAGCACCTGCGCGCACTGCGCGCTGCACGCTTCGATCAGCTCCTGGAGCTTTGCGCGCGTGGCGGCGTCGAGCGCGTCGGAGCGCTCGCGGGCGGAAAGCTCGATCCCGGCGATATGCTCCTTGACGCGGCTGTATTCCTCGGCCTGGGCGCGCAGAGAAGTGATCTCCTTTTCAAGGCGCTGGCGCTCGCGCTCGGCCTCGGAAAGGCGGGCGGCGTGCTGGGCTTCCAGTTCGGAGAGGTGCTGCTCGTCCGCGGCCTTCTGCGCCTTGAGCTTCTGCGCGCTCTCCTCGAGCTGGGCGCGCAGCTCGGAGATGGTCTCCTGCGCGGCGGTCAGGCCCTTTTTGAGCGCGGCCTGCGCGTCGGTCGCGGTGGTGCAGGTCTCAGCAAGCTGGGCGCGCTCGCGCTCGGCGGCGGCCAGCTTATTGCGCAGCTCCGCGTTCTCGCGGCAGAGCCCGTCGCTCTCCTGCTCAAGCTGCTCGATCTGCTGCTTGGTCTCGAGCGAGGTTTTTTCGATATAACGGATGACGTCGTCGCGGTTGAAGCCGCCGAAGACGGAACTCTTGAAGGTATTTTCCATATTGCTCCCACCTTTATCTTGATCAGAATTATGGTAACACAAAAGCGGGACAATGACAAGGAAAAAAGCGCGGCGTTATGAAACGCCGCGCTTTCGCGCTCTTTATCGGGTGGTGAAGGCAAAGCTCTTGTCATTCTTTTTAAAAGAGAAGCTGTTTCCCTGATCCTCGCTGCCGGCACTGGCGCAGCGCACGCGATCGGCGCTCACGCTGCCGCTGACATCGCCGCAGGTGACGCTGTCGCTCGCGCGCACATTACCGCCGACGCTGCCGCAGCGCACACTGTCGCTCGCGCTGACGTCGCCGCCGACGTCGCCGCACTCCACGCTATCACCTGCGCGGACATTGCCCTCGATCCGGCCCGAGCAGGTCACACTGTCGCCCGCCTGCACGCTGCCGCCGACGCTGCCGCAGGTGACGCCGTCGCCCGCGGTGACGGCTCCGCCGACATCGCCGCAGTGCACGCTGTCGCCCGCCTTGACGCCGCCTTCGATCGTCGTGTCGGTGCAGACGATGGCAAAGTCGCTGTAAACGTCCTTCGCCGTGCCGGAAAAGTGCAGCTCGACGGTCTTGCGCACCTCGTCGTACTTGTCGTGGCGGAAAAGGCTGCCCGCCTTCGGCTGGAGCAGCCGGTGGCCCTGAAAGAGCACCGCGTGGATGGAATCATCGTCCGCCCACGGCAGCTCCGCCGCCACGGGCAGGACCTGATCGTTCGCTTGCGCGCCTGCTTCCGGCGCGCTCGTCTCCAGCTGCGCGCTCTCGCGGCCGAAAAGCTCGTCGAGCGTCATGCCGAGCGTGTCGCACAGCAGCGGCAAAAGCGCGATATCGGGGCAGCAGGCGTCGCTCTCCCATTTGGAGACGGCCTGGTTGCTCACGCCGAGCATGTTCGCCAGCGCTTCCTGTGTCAGCCCTTTTTCTCTGCGGCGGGCCGAGATCCGCGTTCCCATTGTCAGTTCTTCCAATTGTCTATCCTCCTGCACTGCGTTATAATAATAAAGTGGTCGGTTCAGCGGCACGCGCCGAGCATCGGAAATGCCCCGCTCAGGGGCTCCGGGCCGAGCGCGCGGAGCAAAACATCCTGCGCGGTCTCTCTGTTGTCCAGGCGGCGCGTTTCGCGCCGCGAAGCGGTCATCCAATCCGTCATGATAAAAGATCCTTCCTTGCCCCGTGCTGCAGCCGCGGCTTTCGAATCACCGGTATGGGCTCAGTATAGGGGGCGGGAGGAAATTTGACAATGGCGCGGTGGTTGAATCGGCTCATTTTCTTTCCAACCTGCGGTTGAATCGTGCGATACGAGGACAGATGAACGCGTACAGAGAACATTACCGCCGGACGCTGACCTCCTCGATGCCGCTGGTGTAGTCGATCACGTGCTGCAGGAAAAGCTGCGTGATCGTGGAGGGGAGAAAGCCCTTTTTCACCGCAATGCCGATCTCGCGCGACTGCTGCACGTTGAGCGGCAGGCTGACGATGTGGTAGCGCTCGGGCTGGAGCAGCAGGCTGTGCACGATGCCGACACCCAGCCCCGCCTCGACCATGGAAAGGAGCGCAAAGTCACTCGTCGTGTCGTAGGTGATCTCGGGGTGGATGTTGTAGTGGTCGAGCAGGCGGTTGAACTCGTAGTCCTCGATCTCCATCAGGCGCACGAAATTTTCGCGCGGCAGCTGCTCGAGCGGGAAAACGGGCGCGTCCGCCATCGGGTGCCCCTCGGGCACGATGGCGACCATCGTGTCGTGCAGGATGGGCGTGGTCTCAAAGTCGTTCGAGGCGGGGATGGCGAGAAAGCCGCAGTCGATCGCGCCGCGGCGCAGCCACTCGGAGATCTCGTAATACTCGCCTGTGAGCAGCTGGATCTGAATGTTGGGGTAGCGCTGGTGGAAGTCCTTTAAAATTTCCGGCAGCAGGCTGATGGCAAGGCTTGTGAAGCAGCCCAGGCGCAGCGTGCCGGACTGCACGCCGTGCAGCTCGGAAACGGCGAAGTTGAGGTCCTCGTAGTCCTTGACGATCTCGCGGATCGTGGGCAGGAGGATCATGCCGTCGGACGAGATTTCAATGCCGGAGTGGTTGCGCGTGAGCAGCTTGACCTGCCAGTCCTGCTCGAGGTCGGAAATCATTTTGCTCACGGCGGACTGCGTGTAGCCCAGCTCGTTCGCTGCCCGCGTGATGCTGCCGGTCTCCACCGTGCGCAGGTATGCGATATATTTTCGAATGCTCATGATGAAAAACCTCGATAATATCTACCGGATTCCATTTTGGAATGCTGAGATAAAAATATATTCGCTTTTCAAAAGCGTATAAAGATTATACAATATGGCCAAAGAAAATTCAATGCCCCTACACGGAATTTTCGAAGTCGTACAAAAACATATATGGAACAACAAGGAGGAAACAGTCATGGTCCATTATTCCTGCATTGGCGCTACCGGTTACGTGTGCGGCGAAGTGCTCCGCATGATGGTCAATCATCCCGAGGGAGAGCTCGTCAACGTTCTTGATACATACGGCGTCGGCGATGCGATCTCGACGCATCACCCCGCGCTGCGCGGCTTCTACGATCAGGTCATCATGGACCTCACCGAGGAGACTGTCCGCGAAACCGCCAAGAAGAGCGACGTCATCATGATCCAGGTCCCGTCCGGCGACGTGGCCAAGTGGGCGGAGATCGTCCTTGCCGAGGACTGCGCCATCATCGATATCGGCGCGGACATCCGCTTCCGCGATGTGGACGTGTGGGAAAAGTGGTACGGCCAGAAGCACCCCAACGCCGAGATGACCCACAACGCCGTTTACTGCATCCCCGAGGTCATGCGCGACCTTGCCAAGGGCAAGAAGCTCATCGCCAACCCCGGCTGCTATCCCACCGCCTCCACCCTCGGCCTCCAGCCCATGCTCAAGGCCGGTCACATCGTTGACAACACCATCGTCATCGACGCCAAGAGCGGCTACACCGGCGCAGGCCGCCGTCCCGCCCTCAACAAGCTCCTCACTGAGGCGGAGAACAACTTCTGCGCTTACGCCCTCGGCGGCGGCCACCGCCACACGCCCGAGATCGAGCAGAACATCGCCTACATCACCGGCAAGGATCTGATGAAGCCCGAGACCTGGCAGTACATCAACTTCCAGCCGCACCTCCTGCCCCAGGTCCGTGGTATCGAGGTCACCATCTACGCTACCTGCGACAGAGACTTCACCAACGAGGAAGTTTACGAGCTCTACAAGGACTTCTACAAGAATGAGCCCTTCGTCAAGGTCTTCCCGGCGAGCCTGCCCGTTCAGACCAAGTGGGTCTACGGCACGAACTTCTGCGAGATGACCCCGACCTTCGACGCGCGTACCCACCGCCTGATCGTCTCCTCCGTGATCGACAACATCGGCAAGGGCGCAGCCGGCCAGGCCATCCAGAACATGAACCTCATCATGGGCCTGCCCGAGACCACCGGCCTCATGATGCCCCCGATGTATCCGTAATTTTCGGTTCGACGAGTTTCGACCCGATTTAGGCAAGAATGCTGTTAAACTAACTTTAAGAGAGGAGATCCCCCCACATGTCCAATCTGAAAAAGATCGAGGGCGGCGTTACCACGCCGCAGGGCTTCACCGCCGGCGCGGTCTACACCGCCATCAAAAAGCGCGAGAACAAGAAGCCCGACGTCGCTGTTCTCTACTCCGACCTGCCCTGCTCCTGCGCGGCCTGCTTCACCACGAACAAGTTCTGCGCAGCTCCGGTCATCCTTGACCGCGAGATCCTGAAAAAGGGCAAGGCCCGCGCCGTCGTCATCAACTCCGGCAACGCCAACGCCGCCACCGGCAAGCAGGGCATCGAAGACGCCCGCACCGTTGAGCGCGAGGCGGAAAAGCTGCTCGGCCTCGGCGAGGACGAAGTGTTCGTCTGCTCCACCGGCGTCATCGGCCAGAGACTTCCGGTCGACAAGGTGCTTCAGGGCATCCGCGAGATCATTCCCGCAAAGCTTGCCAAGGAGAACGGCTCCGAGGCTGCCTACGCCATCATGACCACCGATACCGTCCGCAAGGAGTGCGCCTATGAGCTGCAGCTCTCCACCGGCACCGTGAAGATCGGCGCGATGGCCAAGGGCTCTGGCATGATCCACCCCAATATGGCGACGATGCTCGTCTACGTGACGACCGACGCCAAGGCGGATCCCGCAGACCTGCAGAAGATGCTCTCCGCGGCTGTGGATAAGAGCTTCAACATGTGCACCGTCGACGGCGACACCTCCACGAACGACTCGATCTTCCTGCTCGCCAACGGCGCTTCCGGCGTTGAGATCAAGACCGAAGAAGACAAGAAGGCGATGGCCGACCTCGTGCTCGCCATCTGCACCGATATGGCCCGCCGCGTCGCTTCCGACGGTGAAGGCGCGACCCACCTCATCGAGGTCGAGGCCTACGGCCTGCCCACCGAGCACGACGCGCGCCTGGTCGCCAAGTCCATCGCGGGCTCCATGCTCTTCAAGGCTGCCGTCTTCGGCCGCGACGCCAACTGGGGCCGCATCATGGCCGCTGCCGGTTACTCGGGCGCTGACGTTGACCCGACCCGTGCCGACTGCATCATCAAGAGCACTGCCGGCGAAGTGCAGGTCATGAAGGACGGCTTCGGCGCGGACTTCAGCGAAGAGCTCGCCAAGAAGATCCTCACCGAGCATGACATTACCGTCATCGTCCGCTTCTATCAGGGCGACGGCGAGGCCAAGGCCTGGGGCTGTGACCTCACTTACGATTACGTCAAGATCAACGGCGACTACCGCACCTAATTTTTGAAGGAGGCTCCACCATGAGCGATATCGCAAACAAGGTCGAAACTCTGATGGAGGCAATGCCTTACCTTCAGAAGTATCAGGGTAAGATCATCGTCATCAAGTACGGCGGCAACGCCATGATCAACGAAGAGCTCAAGGACGCCGTCATGCACGACGTGGTGCTGCTCAAGCTCCTCGGCATGAAGCCCGTGCTCAGCCACGGCGGCGGCCCCGGCATCAACAAGATGCTCGAAAAGCTCAACATCCCCGTCGAGTTCATCGAGGGCCTGCGCTACACCTCCGCCGACATCATGCGTGTTGTCGAGATGGTGCTCGTCGGCCAGGTGAACACCGAGCTCGTCGGCTTTATCAACAAGCTCGGCGGCAAGGCGGTCGGCCTGTCCGGCGTCAGCGGCGACATTTATCACTGCCACCAGCGCGACGAGGTCCACGGCTACGTCGGCGACATCGACTATGTCGATCCCAAGCCCATCCTCGCCATGCTCGACGCGGGCTATGTCCCCGTCGTCGCCCCCGTCGGCACCGACGGTCAGGGCCACACCTTCAACATCAACGGCGACACCGCCGCGGGCAAGCTCGCTTCCGCGCTGGGCGCGGAGAAGCTCGTGATCCTCACCGATATCGAGGGCCTGTGCAACGACATCAAGGTCCGCGACGTCATCAGCTACCTGAACATTCAGGACGTGAAGGCACTCAAGGACAAGGGCACGATCGCCGGCGGCATGATCCCGAAGGTCGATTGCTGCGTGCAGGCCATCGAAGAGGGTGTGACGAGCGTGAGCATCATCGACGGGCGCAAGCCGCACTCCGTGCTCTATGAGGCCTTCACCACTGAGGGCACCGGCACCACGATCGGCACCGCCCAGCCGAGCGTCGGCATCAAATGGTAAATACATACTGAATTTATTATAGGAGGACATTACAATGATCGAAAAGTTCAAGACCAATGCCGAAGTCATCGAGAACGGCGACAAGTACCTCTACGGCAACCACGTGCGCATGCCGCTTTCCATCGAGCGCGGCGAAGGCGCCTACGTCTTTGATAAGGACGGCAACAAGTACCTCGATTTCATCGGCGGTATCGCGGTCAACGGCCTCGGTCACTGCCATCCCGCGATCGTCAAGTGCCTTGAAGAGCGCGCCCATACGATCCTGCACTGCTCCAACTACTTCTACAACGAGCCCGCCGTCCAGACCGCGAAGCTGATCGTCGAGAACAGCTGCTTCGATAAGGTCCTGTTCGCCAACTCCGGCGCCGAGGCCAACGAGGGCCAGATCAAGCTCGCCCGCAAGTATGCCAAGGACCACGGCCATCCCGAGCGCTTCGTCGTCATCACGATGAAGAACTCCTTCCACGGCCGTACCCTCGCGACCTGCACGGCCACCGGCCAGTATGCGGTGCACCGCTACTTCGAGCCCCTGCCCTCCGGCTTCCGCTATGCTGAGTTCAACAACCTCCAGTCCGTCAAGGACATCATGGACGAGTACGTCTGCGCCATCCTGACCGAGCCTGTCCAGGGCGAGGGCGGCGTGCGTCCCGCTTCCCAGGAATTCCTGCAGGGCCTGCGTGACCTGTGCGATGAGAAGGGCATCCTCCTCATGTTCGACGAGGTCCAGGTCGGCTCCGGCCGTACCGGCAAGCTCTTCGCGCATCAGAACTACGGCGTTGAGCCCGATACCTGCTCCATGGCCAAGGCTCTCGGCTCCGGCGTGCCCATCGGCGCGGTCTGCGCCCGCGGCGAGGCTGCCAAGACCCTGACGCCCGGCACCCACGGCTCCACCTTCGCCGGCGGTCCTCTCGCCTGCGCGCTCGCTGCCACCACGCTCGACGTGATGATCAACGACGGCGTCATCGAGAACTCCCGCAAGATGGGCGAGTATTTCCGCAAGCAGGCCCACGAGATCATCGAGAAGAACCATCCCGAGACGGTCAACGAGATCCGCGGCCTCGGCCTGATCGACGGCATCCAGCTCAACAAGCCCTCCGGCCAGCCCGTCGTCGACCTGTGCTTCAAGGACAGCAACGTCCTGATCAACAACACCAACGGCAACGTCCTGCGCTTTGTCCCGCCGCTGATCGTCAATGAAGAGGAGATCGACATTGTCATCAAGGCTGTTGATGAGGCCATGACCAAGCTCGGCTGGTAATTATCTCGGATACTACCTCGCGTTTCTTGCCTGCGAGGCCGGCGGCACGGGTTCCCTTCCCGTGCCATGCCGGAAGTATACATGACCTCATCCCCGGCCTGCCGATGGGGGATCGGCGGGCCGGGGAGAGAGGTATTTTCTGCATTTTACAAGCAGCATTTCACCCCTGTGTTGTGCCAGTGTAAAATCCAAAAGGAGGAGTGCGATCCAAAACCTGCATCGGTAGATACCACGAGAATTGAAGAAGGAAAGAGCATTACCGTAAAACTGCGTTCACCATTCAAAAACACTTGCTATCGCTATGGAATCATGCTAAAATGAATGCATAGATATCCATACAAATAGCGAAGCGACCCCCAAAATTTCGAAAGGTTGGTAACACTATGAGTAAGGAAAAAAGAATGCCCAAACTGTGGGAAGCCCTGTTGACGCTGGCAATCCTGATCGCGGCACTCGCGGTCGGTATCATCATCTTCGGTGTTGACCCGCACGTCCCTATGTTTGTCGGCGTAATGGCTGCCGCAATCATGGCACTGCATCTCGGCTACAAGTGGGATGAAGTTGAAAAGTCCATGATGGACGGCATCTACAAAGCATTGCAGTCCATCTGCATCCTGATCATCGTCGGTATCCTGATCGGCGTGTGGATCAACGCGGGCGTTGTGCCTACGATGATCTATTACGGCCTGAAAGTCCTCAAGCCCGCGATCTTCTTCATCGCGTGCGTTCTCATTTGCTCCATCACCTCTCTTGCCACCGGTACGTCCTGGGGCACGATGGGTACGATGGGCGTTGCCCTGATGGGCATTGGCTTCGGCCTTGGCATGAGCCCCGGCATGACTGCCGGTGCCGTCCTCTCCGGCGCCTACTTCGGCGATAAGATGAGCCCGCTGTCCGATACGACGAACCTCGCTCCCGCCATGGCCGGTACGGACGTTATCACCCACGTCAAGTCCATGATCCTGCCCACCGGCATCACCTACGCCATCACCCTGATCTTCTTCGGCGTTCTCGGTGTGATGCAGTATCACGGCGGCGATGCGGATATGTCCCGCGTGATCGAGTTCTCCAACGCGCTGAACGCCGCGGAGGGCGGTATCTTCAACATCAACCCGTTGCTGCTCCTGCCTCCGGTCGTCGTTATCGTGGCAGTTGCCCTGAAGGTTCCCGCAATCCCCGGCATCACCCTCGGCATTGTTGCCGGTGTCATCCTGGGCCTCATCTTCCAGCCCGGTGCCTGCACGCTCGGAACCATCTTCGATTATGGTAAGAACGGCTACTACTTCTCCGACGAAGCGCTCGCCATGTTCGAAGCCAGTCTTTCTCCCGAAACGAGCTACACCATGACAAGACTGCTGGAAAGCGGCGGTATCATGGGTATGATGTCCTCCGTCTCCATGACGATCATCGCCATGATGTTCGGCGGTATCATGGAGGAGACCCACCAGCTCGAGGTCATCGTCAACGCCCTCAAGAAGTTTGCCAAGGGCCCTGCGGCTCTCGTTGGCCTGACCGAAGTGACCTGCGTTCTCTCCAACGCCACCATGCCCGAGCAGTACATCTCCATCGTGGTTCCCGGCCGTATGTATGCCGAGGAGTATCACAAGATGGGCGTGCACCCGGCAGTTCTGTCCTCTGCCCTTGAAGGTGCCGGTACCGTTACCTCCGCTCTGATCCCCTGGAACACCTGCGGTGTGTTCATTAAGGACACCCTGAACATCGCTCCTTGGGGCGCCGGCGGTTACGGTCCCTGGGCCATCTTCAACTGGCTGATGCCCATCATCAACTGGCTGTGCGTGCTGATCGGCTGGACGCTCAAGGATCTTGCGGGCAAGCCCTTCAAGAAGAGCAAGAAAGTCGCGCAGTAAATCAGTTAGCGACCCAACAGAAAGCTCCCTACCTAAAGGAATTAAAAAATCATGACAATGAATCGGAATCAATATCCCTGTGTGGAATTCGATCTCGATAAATTGGCAGCGAATCTGGCAGCGCTCGTAGAGCGCTGCCATGATTCGCTCATCGAGGTCGCGGGCGTCGTCAAGGCTGTGTCGTCGTTGCCGGAGATCGTGCGCGTTTATGAAGAGAGCGGCGTGAAGTTCATCGCCACGTCCCGCATCAGCCAGATGCGCGCGATCCGCGAGGCGGGTATCTGCAAAAAGCCGCTGATGCTCATTCGTATCCCGATGCTCTCCGAGCTCCCCGACGTGGTGGAGCTGTGTGACATCAGCCTGCAGAGTGATATTATCGTGCTGCGTGCGCTGAACGAAGAGGCCAAAAAGCAGGGCAAGGTGCACGAGGTCATCCTGATGATGGATCTCGGCGACCTGCGCGAAGGCTTTTGGAACGAGGAGGATGCGCTTGATGCCGCGCTCGAGATCGAGCATGAGCTCAAGAACCTGCACCTTGCGGGCGTGGGCGTCAATTTGAGCTGCTACGGCTCTGTTTTGCCGACCAAGCGCAACATGCAGGGCCTTGTCAGCCTCGCGTCCGACATTGAGCGCGAGATCGGCCGCAAGCTTGACTACATCAGCGGCGGCGCGTCGACATCCGCCTACATGGCGATGAACGGCACGATGCCCTACCGCATCAACCTGCTGCGCCTTGGCGACATCGGGCTTCGCGGCGAGACGGACAACTTCGCTCCCGACTTTTTGGAAACGGGCGTCATGACGATCAAGGCTGAGGTCATCGAGTGCCGCGACAAGCCGAGCTTTCCGGTTGGCGAGTTGGGCGTGAACGCCTTCGGCGAGGTCGGCCACTACGAGGATCGCGGCATCCGCCGCCGTGCGCTTGTCGCGATGGGCCGCGTGGATTACGGCAACTGCTTTGACCTCATCCCGCGCATGGAGGGTATCGAGGTCATCGGCGCTTCGTCCGACCACACGATCCTTGACGTCGAGGCCGTGAAGGACAAGGTCCATGTGGGCGACGTGCTGGAGTTCGGCATCAAGGCCTACGGCCCGATGGCGTATCTCACCAGCAGCGACGGCGTTCATATGGTGTTCAAGGGCGGAAAGCAAAACGCCTGATCGAAAAGAGAAAAAAGAGAGAGGAAAACGGTATGCCGACGGTGAGCGAGTTTTGGGACGGCCGTGCGCAGAATTACGACGCTCAGGTCGGCACCCACTACGCGGAGGCCTATGAAAAGACAGCCGCGTGTTTCAAAAAATATCTCAAGCCGACGGATACCGTGCTGGACTTTGCCTGCGGGACGGGGATCGTGACGCTTGCAGTCGCGCCTGCAGTGCGGTCCGTGCGCGCGATCGACGTATCCGGTGAAATGGTGCGCCGCGCTCAGGAAAAGATTGAGAGACAGGGCGCGGAGAACGTGACCGTCACGCGGACGGACCTGTTCGACGCGAGTCTGCATGAAGAGCGCTTTGATGCGGTGCTGGCCTGCAATGTGCTGCTCTACATCGAAGATCGAGCCGCGGCGCTTGCGCGTATTCATGCGCTCTTAAAGCTGCAGGGCACGTTGCTGCTGGTATCGGACTGCCTGGGAGAGGGGCTCACGCGCGAGCGTGTGCGCAAGTGGTTCGAGTACAAGACCGGCAAGCGGCCCTACGTCGCATTCGACACGATGCGCTCGCTCGAACGGTCGGTTGTCGACGCGGGATTCACGGTGCTGGAGCGAGAGAATCTGTTCCCCGCGCCGCCAAATCTGTTCCTCGCGGCAAAAAAAGCATAAGCGCCCGAAATGCAAAAACCCCGCACACCGTTTCAAACGGTGCGCGGGGTTCCTTAGTCTTGAACGATGCGCTTACTTGTGCAGCAGCGGGGAGAGGGGCTTGTAGATGAGGAAGCACAGCGCCACATCGAGCATGCCCTTGACGAAGGTGAAGGGCATGTTGAAGACCATCAGGCACTCGAGAAGGCCGTTGGTCGAGGGGCGGATCGCCTGATACATACCGATGATCGCGTCGAGCGGCAGCTTGTAGCACACGACATACGCGGGGTAGACCACAAAGTAGTTGAGGGGCACGGAGAGGATGGACATCAGCAGCGCGCCGACGATCGCGCCGATGAGCGCGCTCTTGCGGGACTTGCGCTTCTGGTAGATATAGCCCGCGGAGAAGGAGAAGACGCTGCCCATGATGAAGTTGAACATCTCACCGACGTAGGCGGACGAGGTGCCGTGGAGCACGGAGAAGAGCACGTTCTTGAGCAGCGTGACCACTACGCCGTAGACGGGGCCGAGGGAGAACGCGGCCAGAAGCTCGGGAAGGTCGGAGATGTCGAGCTTGACGAAGGCGGGAATGAGCGCCGGGATCGGGAACTCGATGAACATCAGAAGAAATGCGACCGTCGAGAGCATGGCGGTGACCGTCAGCTTATGCGTGCGGCTGACGGGGCGGGTGGAAGGGATGGCGTTTGCGTTGGGTTCGGACATGAAAAAACACTCCTTTTTGTCATTTTCCCCTGAAAGAACAAGCCTTCCAAGGTGCATGACGCAAAAGAGCGTGAAAATTGCGTGGATAAAAGCGCGCAGCACATCTTCTCTCATCCGGACTGTGACCGTCGGTACCGGAATTTCACCGGATCGTGCGGCGTTAAAAAACGCAGCTTGCGGACTATAACCGCCGGTGGGGAATTTCACCCCGCCTCGAAGACAAGTGATTCAGTTGATGGTTAGAGTATACGACAAATTTTCGATTTGTCAAGAGGGAAAATGCTTTACAAATAAGAACGGATGTTCTATAATGACGAAAAAGACAGGAGGCGATGACGATGCGGGGACGACCCTGCTCCTGCGCGTTCACCGGCCACCGGCCGGGCAAGCTCCCGTGGCGGGAGGATGAAAACGACCTGCGCTGCATTGCGCTCAAGGCGAAGCTGCGCGCGGCGGTGGAGAGCGCGATTCACGAGGGAATGGAGCATTTCATCTGCGGCATGGCCGAGGGCTGCGACCTCTATTTTGCCGAAACGGTCCTCGCGCTGAAAAGGACCTACCCGCACATCACGCTCGAGGCCGCCGTCCCGTGCCCCACGCAGGCGGACGGCTGGAGCGAAAGGCAGCAGGCGCGCTACCGCGATATTTTATCGCGCTGTGACTATGAAACGATGGTCCAGCAGAGCTACACGCCCGGCTGCATGCAGCGGCGCAACCGCTACATGGTGGACCACGCGAGCCTGCTGATCGCCGTGAACGACGGCGCGCGCGGCGGCACCAGATCGACGATCGAATACGCCTTCCGCCGCGGCGTCAGCGTGCTGGATATCCCGCTGGAATAGAGAAAAGAGAGGAAAAGGAGCGTTCCCTGCCGGGAACGCTCCTTTTTATTTAGCTGGTTCAGATGTCGAACACGCCCATCACGGCGATGCCGATGACGACGAGAACGATCATCAGGTAGTGCTTCCACGAGAGCTTTTCCTTCAGGAAAAGGCGGCTCCACAGCACGCTCGCGGCGCAGTAGGAGCTGATGATCGGCGCGGACATGGCCAGATGCTCCGTGTCGGAGATGGCGTAGATGTAGGCGAACTGACCGGCGGTCTCGCAGATGGCGCCGATGTACTTCGGCGCTTCGCGCTTGGGCAGGAGACGGTCCTTCTTGATGAACACGACATAGATGAAGCACACCACGGCGGCGAAGAGGAACGTCAGCTCGTAGGCGCAGTTCGCACTGCCCTCGTCCAGTGTTTCAAGCACGCGGTTGTCGGCAAAGGTGCCGGCGGCGTCGAGCAGGCAGTAGGCCACGGGGAGCGCCAGGGCAAGGAAGCTCTTGGAGTACTTGCGGTTGCCCTCGGCCTGACGGGCCGCGCGCAGCTCGGGGTCCTCCGTGGCGTCCACCACGCCGAGACCGATCGCGCCGACGCACACGAGGATGATCGCGCCGATGGCAAGCGGGGAATAATCCTCGCCGCCGAGGAACAGCAGCGTCATCACGGCGACGAGCGCGCCGGACGAGTTGCAGATCGGCGACGAGACGGACAGCTCGATGTACCGCAGGCCCATGTATCCCAGCGTCATCGAGCCGATGTACAGAAGCGACACGGGAAGGTAGGTGAGGATGATGGACATGCTGATCTCAGTCCCGCCGACGAAGATCTCGAAGGCGGCGTGCAGGCCCATTACAACGCCCACGGCGATGACCATCTTGAGGTGGGCGAGATGATCGTCCTCCCCCTGACAGCCGATCTTGGAAAAAAGGTCACTGCCGCTCCAGCAGAGCAGCGCGATCAGAGAAAGCCAGAACCACATATGAAATTGTTAAACTCCTTTGTACTGTTATTTTTTGATTCTTTCGACAATAACAGCGCGCGGGGGCGGACGGCGGCGAAAATGCCGGTTGGTCGCGGGGGTCCTTCGGATGAGCATTGAAAAATGTCCTTTTTGGGGAGAATCGGTCAGGGCAGGGTGATGAGCCCCGCGTCGAGCATCTTCTGCAGCGACAGCAGCACGCCGAGCTTGGCGTGGTACCACGTCAGGCCACCCTGATAGTAGATGGCGTAGGGCTCGCGCACGGGACCGTCGGCCGAGAGCTCGATGGAGCTGCCCTGCACGAACGCGCCCGCCGCCATGATGACGTCGGAATCGTAGCCGGGCATCGGCGCGGGGACGGGATCGACATAGCTGTCCACCGCGGCGGCGGACTGGATGCCCTTGCAGAAAGCGACCATGCCCTCGGGCGAGCCGAGCTCGACGCACTGGATGATATCGTGCCGGGCTTCTTTGGAGGAGGGGACGACCGTGAAGCCGAGCTTTTCATAGCACGCGGCGACAAACACCGCGCCCTTGACCGCGCCGGAAACGACGCTGGGCGCGAGGAAGAAGCCCTGATAGAGAGACGGCATCAAGCCGAGATTCGCGCCGACCTCCTGCCCGAGACCGGGCGCGGAGAGCCGGTAGGCGCAGCGGTCCACGCACTTCTGCGTGCCGCAGATGTAGCCGCCGATGGGGGCGAGACCGCCGCCGGGGTTCTTGATGAGACTGCCGACGATCATGTCCGCGCCGAAATCGCTCGGCTCGTTCGCTTCGACGAATTCGCCGTAGCAGTTATCGACCATGACGGCGACGTCGGGGCGCAGCTTTTTGCAGAAGGCGATGGCTTCGCCGATGGCGTCCACGGAGATGGTCGGGCGCGGGCAGTAGCCCTTGGAGCGCTGGATGTGGATGAGCTTCGTCTTGTCGTTCAGCGCGCGCTCGATGGCGGGAAAGTCGAAGCTGCCGTCCGGCAGAAGATCGACCTGCGCGTAGGAAACGCCGTACTCTTTGAGCGAGCACGGACAGTCGCGGATGCCGATGACCTCCTCGAGCGTATCGTAGGGCTTGCCGGAGATGGCGAGCAGCTCGTCGCCCGGCAGGAGGTTGGCGGAAAGCGCAATGGCCAGCGCGTGCGTGCCGCAGGTGATCTGCGGGCGGACGAGCGCGGCCTCGGTGTGGAAGGCGCTGGCATAGACGCGCTCCAGATTGTCGCGGCCTTCGTCATCGTAACCGTAGCCGGTCGATGCGGCGAAATGCGTCGCGTTCACGCGGTTTTTCTGCATCGCGGCGATGACCTTCGCCTGGTTGAGCTCGGCGATCTCTTCGATCTCGGCAAAGCGGGGCTTGAGCGCGTCAAGTACGCCCTCGCCGAATTTGAGCACCCGGTCGCTCACGCCGAGCGACCGATACATTTCATTTCTGTTCATTTGTCCTCCTCCGGCGTTTCAGGGAAGTCAACGCCGTTGCATCGTAAAATAAACCGCAGCGGATAGTCGCGGTCCAGATAGTGTTTGCTGTACCATTCGTAGGTCGCGGCGGGCAGCTGCCGCAGCTCGGGCGCTTCCGTGCGGAAGAGCTCGAACGTCTTCTGATCGCCCGAGAGCAGCGCGCCCAAAAGCTCGCCCTGCCGTTCCTCATAGAGCCGCGCAAAGCACGCGTCCATGATGGCCGCGCAGGCGCGCTCATCGTCCGTGCCGTAATCCTCGCGGTGGGCGAGCCAGTAGAGGAATTCGCGCGGGTCGAGATCGAGGTGCGTCGTGACCTGCGAGAGCTTGTAGAACGCGGCGCGGTCGCCGCGCTTTAAAATGTCGATGAGGTAGGCAACGAGCTGCTCGTCCAGCTCCACGCAGTCGCAGAAGACCTCGAAGGCATGCTTGCCCGCGTCGGGATCGGGATCGGGCGCGGGCGGCTCGGGTTCAGGCTCCGGCTCCTCAGCGGCGGACAGTTTTTCAAGCAGCGCGCGGGAGAATTCCTCCTCGCTGAAATTGTCGAACATGGTCTCGTCCAGCGTATCCCCGGCGCTTTCGGCGCACAGGCGCACAAAGTCGGGCACGCTTATCGCCTGCAGCGCCTTTTGCAGCTGTGCGGCGCGTTCCACCGGCGTTTCGCCGGAGAGCGCGAGCGCCGCGGGCGCGGGCATCGTGCCCTCGCAGAGGGCGCTCATATAATGTAAATAGCGCTCGCAAAGCTCCATTGCCGCGCCTCCTTGTTCATAATCCTTAATACAATATCATAGACCGGAGCAAAAAGCAACCAAAAACGAAAGAAAGCCGCGTTCAGCGGCTTTCTTCGCGAAGCTTTTCCATGAGGAGCGCGCGGTTGCCCTGTAAACGCTCGTCGTCCGGGGCGAATTCCAGCGCTTTTTCGACAGCGTCAAGCGCCAGCACCGTCTGGCCGAGGTGGTCATACGCGATGGAGAGCAGGTCGTGCGGGAAGCTGCCCCAGGCGAACGGCTCGCAGATATAGGTGCGCGGCCGCTCGGTGATGGCGAGCGCGCGGCGGACCGCGAAAACAACGCCGTACCAGTCCTTCTGCGCGTACAGGAGGTCGGCAAGCTCGAGATACGGCTCGCGCAGGTGCGGCGCTTCGGCGACGGCGCGGTGCAGCCAGCGCGCGGCCTCGTCCTCACGCCCAAGGCGCCGCAGGCAGCGCGCGATATAGCGCATCGACGCGCAGCGCTCGTCGCACCAGACGGCCTGCGGCATGGCGAGGTGGGCTTTCAGCGTTTGGACGGCCTTTTCCCACTCGCCGCGGTACATGTACTCGCGGCCGAGGTAGTGGCGGTTCCGGTCGTTGTCCGGCTCCTCGCGCACGGCAAGCTCCAAAAGCGGCAGATACTGCCCGCGCGACTTGCTCTCGTCGGGGTGGTGGTCGAGCTGCACGCCGTCCGCGTCGGTGAAGCGCTCGCCGCCGTCGCCCGTGTATTGCAGGACCTCGTGCACCGCGCCCTTCCAGCGGTAGCAGCCGTTTTTGTGAATTTTATCGGCCCAGAAGACGCAGCCCTCGCGCCCGTCTGGCAGAAAGCTCCACGTGTAGCGGTAGCGGGCGCGCGTCGTGTCCGCGCGCCATGCCCGCTCGAGCTTTTCACGCCAGCCGGGGCGGAACTGCTCGTCAAGGTCGATGCAGCAGCAGATGTCGGCGTCCGATGGGATGAGCTTCAGCGATTCATTGCGCGCGGCATCGAAGCGCCAGGGTGAGATGACCTTCTGCGCGACATGTGCGCCGCGCGATTGGAGCTTTTGAACCGTATCGTCCGTTGACACTGTGTCGAGCACGCAGATATCGTCCGCTTCGGACATCGAATCCATGAAGCGGTCCACGAACTGCGCTTCGTTTTTACAGATCGCGTAAACGCAGACGCGATAGGAAATGACGATCACCTTCTTTATATATGTATCGCGGCGCGGCTTGCGCCGCACCGCTTCTGCATCAGGTCGCGAGCAGCCCCGCGGCGCGCAGATTTGCGAGCAGCGCGTTGAACTGCTCCACGATGTCCTCAAGGCTTACCGCGTCGGCGACAGCCGAAGCCACGCGCGTGTCGGTCGGCCCGGTGGGACCAGTGGGACCGGTAGGCCCGGTAGGTCCGGTTGCGCCGGTGGGACCCTGCGCCCCGTCGCTGCCGACCAGCCCCTGCGGTCCGGTGGGGCCAGTGGGGCCGGTCGCTCCCGTCGCACCGGCGGGACCTGCCGCACCCTGCGGGCCTGCGGGACCGACAGCTCCGGCGGGGCCCTGTAATCCCTGCGCGCCCTGCGGACCCGTAGGACCCGTGGGGCCGATGCTGCCGGCCGCGCCGGGAACGCCTTGCAGTCCCTGTACGCCCTGCGGGCCTGTGGGACCCATCGGCCCCGGCACGCCCTGAATGCCCTGCACGCCCTGCGGTCCGGTCGGCCCGATCACGCCGGGCGCGGGATACGGCGGGAACGGCGGCGGGGCAGGACAGGGCGGCGGGCAGCGGTCGCAGCTACAATGATTTTGAAAACGGTTGATGACGATCACCCTCCTTCACGTCCTTGCAGGAAAATCCCTGCGCTCCATTCTATGCGGCGGTGTGGCGGGCGTGAGAAGGTGAAGGCGTTCGTGCACATTCTGTGAACAATCGCAAAAATTCTTGCAAGCGCAGGGCTGGTATGCTAACATAATACGGTATGCAGCACGAAACAAGGAGTGACGACGATGCGAAGAAAGTGGCTGATCCTGATCCTTCTGGCGCTGGTGCTGGCGATCATGCTGGTCCTGCACTTCAAGGGCGGAAAAGATACAGCGGACGATACGAAGACGGATCCGTCCGCGCAGACGGACCAGACGGGGACTGATCCCACGGAAAATGCGGCGGACACGCCGCAGACCCAGCTCGGCGCGATGACGGCTGACGAGAGCGGCGGCGTGCAGATCACCGTGACGGCAGAGGACGGCACGGCCAAGACCTATACCTTTACCGATGTCGCGCCCGACGCGTGGTATGCCGACGCGGTCGATTACGTGGTGTCCACAGGTGTGATGAGCGGCGACGAGCAGCAGAACCTCTTCCGCCCGGAGTACGGCGTGGCGCGCTCGCAGTTCGCGGTGGTGATGTACCGCTTTGCCGGCGGCGAGCCGACAGAGACGGAAGCTGAGTTCAGCGACCTCACGGGCGACGAGTGGTATTATGACTACGTCAAATGGATGGTCGGCGAGGGCCTGATGGGCGGCAACGGCGGCGCGTTTGATCCGGACGGCTTCCTGTCCTGTGAGCAGGCGATCATCGTGCTCTACCGTCTGGCGGGTGAACCGGCCGTTACCGGCACGCTGGAGGACTATCCTTACGCACCCAAGGTGTCGGAAAGCGGCAAGGACGCAGTGACCTGGGCGTGGAACAGCGGGCTCATCACGGAGAAGGAGTGCGTCTGGTATCCGACGCAGGCGGTCAGCCGCGCGCAGGTCGCGCTGCTGCTGATGCGCTATGACGCCCTCGTGGGGCGCAGTACGCAGTAATAGAATAGAGAAATGCGGGCAGCTGCGAAAAAGCGGCTGCCCGAAAAGCATTGAAAACACTGGACTTTTTGCGATGTATGAAAAAATGTCGAAAAAAGATGAAAAAAGGTGTTGACAAAGCGGGAGTGAAGTGCTAAGATAACACCTGTTCCGC
>JAYABH010000005.1:0-27061 GCA_037343695.1 bacterium
TGGTCGGCTTAGTTAGCGGCAACTCCCGCCATTGCTCTGCCGACTTGACCCCGCCTGTCTCACGCAAGTTGACAGGCTTTTGGGTAGAGCAACAAAAATTAAATAGGAAACGCTGTGGATTAGAGCTTGATCTCGATCTCGACGCCGGCGGGAAGCTCAAGGCCCATCAGAGCCTCGACCGTCTTGGGGCTGGAGTTGGTGATGTCGATCAGGCGCTTGTGGGTACGGCGCTCAAACTGCTCACGGCTGTCCTTGTACTTATGAACAGCGCGCAGGATGGTGACGACTTCCTTCTTGGTAGGCAGAGGGATGGGGCCGGAGACGGTGGCGCCGGTGCGCTTGGCGGTCTCGACGATCTTCTCTGCGCTCTGGTCGATGACCTGGTGGTCATAGGCCTTGAGACGAATGCGGATCATTTCTTTTGCCATTTTCGGTTTCTCCTTCATTTTGTACGGTTTTCTTGCTTTGTCGAAGCCGTACGGTGAGAGGTTTTCTTGTACGCTTATCCGTGCGTATCATTCCGGCTCATAGAAAAACCGGCACGAATAAACGGCCGGTCCACACATGGCGCAGCGATCTACGCAACGTACAGATATTCTCTCAGCCGCCCGATGTTCGGACATACTCCCCGGAAGTTACCTCAGAAGCCTGAGCAATCTCCCGGTTCATCGCAATATCGCGCAATTAGGGCAGGATCAGCCCAATCGCGGACCTGCATATAATACCAAATAGCGTTGCACATGTCAAGCCAATTTTGAAATTTTTCAAAGAAAAATTTTTCGTGTTCTTCACGCGCCGTTTTCTCCGTTTTTCGCCCGCCGGGCGCGGCATATCGCCCCTCCCCCGCCGATATATTTAGGGGCAAAGGAGTTGATGGACATGGCAATGGCGTGGCTTTGGACGGGTATGGTGCTCGTCTCGATCCTCTTCGGCGCGCTGACGGGCAATCTTTCCTCGCTCAGCGCCGCCGCGCTCGAGGGCGCGCAGAGCGCGGTCGAGCTGTGCATTACGATGTGCGGCGTGATGTGTCTCTGGACGGGCGTGATGGAGGTGATGGAGCAGTGCGCGCTGACCGATAAGATCGCCGCGCTCTTCCGCCCGCTGCTGCGCCGCCTTCTGCCGCGCGCGAGCCGCGACAGCGAGACGCTCGCCGCCGTTTCGGCCAACCTCTCGGCAAATCTTCTCGGGCTCGGCAATGCGGCCACGCCGCTCGGCATCCGCGCCGCCCGGCGCATGAGCCGCGGCTGCGAGGGAATTGCGTCCAACGAGCTGTGCCTGCTCGTCGTGCTCAACACCGCGTCCATCCAGCTGCTGCCGACCACGGTCGCAGGCGTGCGCGCTTCGCTCGGCGTGCAGGATGCGTTCGACATTCTCCCCTGCGTGTGGCTTGCGTCGCTTTTATCTGTTCTTGCGGGGCTTTTCGCGGCAAAGCTCCTCGCGCGCGTCTGGAGGACCTGAGATGGCGCTCTCCACGCTCATCGTCCCGCTGCTGCTCGCCTTCACAGCGTGCTTCGCCCTCAGCCGGCGCGTAGACCTCTACGCCGCGCTGACAAAGGGCGCGGAGGAGGGCCTTACCGTGATGCTGCGCATCCTCCCCTCGCTCATCGCGCTGTTGAGCGCTGTCTATATGTTCCGCGCATCCGGCGCGATGGAATCGCTCGGCGCGCTTTTGGCACCCGTGCTCAGCAAGATCGGTATTCCCGCCGAGACCGCGCCGCTTCTTTTCATCCGCCCCATCTCTGGCAGCGGCGCGCTGGCCGTCGGGTCGGAGATCATGCAGGTCTACGGCGTCGATTCCTACATCGGCCGCGTCGCGGCCGTCATGCTCGGCTCGAGCGAGACGACGTTCTACACCATCGCCGTCTACTACGGCTCCGCCGGCATCACAAAAACGCGCTACACCATTCCCGCCGCCCTCTGCGCAGACGCAGTGATGTTCCTCGCTTCGGCGTGGACGGTGCGGCTTTTCATGGGCGTGTAGCGCTCAGGCTTCCGCCGCCCGCGCGCGGATGCGGAGCACGCACGTTCCCCTCTGCCCGCCAAAGTCGATGCGGTAGCGCAGGGCGAGCATGCCCTCTCCCCCGTCGAATTTCCAGCGGGCTGACTCCGTTTCCACCGCGACCGGCAAGGTCCCGTAGGGCGTGGCATAGTATGAGGTGTGTTTCTCGCCCGGGCGGAAGAGCATCTCGCTCGTCACCTCGCCCGTGCGCGCGAGCACCACGCCGTCCGCCGACGCGTCAAGACGCGTGAGCGTCGCGGCCGCGCCGTCCGGTCCCGGCTCTTCATAGCGGATGCGCACGCCGTCCGCCGTCTCCTCGACTGTGCCCCGCAGGCGCTGCTCGGCGCTGTCCGGGGCCATTCCCTCGTATTGCTGCTCGCCGTGCACGGTGAGCCAAACCGTTCTCTTCATCGTCTCTCCACCCTGTTTTCGTTTTCGCCATCATACTACAGGCCAGCAAAAGAAACAAGCGCGCGGCGTATTTTTTGTGCTTTTCCCTGTTTTTGCTATGGCAAAAGGAAAGGGAGCGTGCTATAATCTCTGCTATGCAGATTCTTTTCCGGCAAAGGGGGCATCACGATGAAAATTGAATTGACGGAAAAGCAGTTCCGCCGTCTGCTCGACCTGGTCTACGTCGGCAACTGGGTGATGAATTCCACCCGCGGCGACGACCGTATCCGCGAATACGACGATGTCGAAAGCGCCGTGTTTGCCCACTGTCTCTCGCACGGCATGGTCCCGCTGGTCGAGGCCTATCAGGGCGAGCTGATCCCCTCGCGCGCGTTCGCCGAGGGCGGCATCCACGAGGCCATCATGGCCTATGAGGACACGATGTTTTTCGAAATTCTCGCGCAGGAGCTTGCCCTGCGCGACATGGAGACCGACTCGCCCACGCCTGAAAACGTTGACGAGCTGCGCGAGCGCATGGACACGTACTTAGGAGAATTCGAGCAGCACGGCACCGACAACATCACCGTTGAGATGTAAGCAGAAAGAAAAAGGGCTCCGTTCCTCTGATATGCTCCCTCTATGAGAGACAGTGAAATAAAACACTGTCAAACATGGAGGGAGCATTACTATGCCGCAGAAGCAGAAATTACGCGCAGAGGAAAAAGCTAAAGTTATTGAGGATTACATCAATAACAGGATTAGTCTAAGTGAAGCAACGCGACGAGGGGGTGTTGCGCGAGATACAATCAGTCAATGGGCGCGAAACTATGAAGCAGATGGAATGACCGCATTTATGACGTGCAAGAACCGTGTGTACAGTCCGGAGCTTAAGCGGCAAGCCGTAGAAGACTATTTGTCCGGAATGGGAAGTCAGACTGAAATTTGCAGAAAATATCACATTCGAAAACGAATGCAGCTCCAAACGTGGATTCAAGTGTATAATGCTCATGGAGATTTCTATTCTGTAAAACATTCAGGAGGAGGAAGCTACATGAAGCAGGGACGGGACACCACGCAGGAAGAGCGCATTCAGATCGTCAAGGACTGTCTGGCCAGTGGAAAAAACTACGGCGAGATGGCCTTGAAGTACAAGGTGAGCTACCAGCAGGTACGCACATGGACGCTGCGGTTCGAGGAGATGGGCGAGGCCGGTCTGGAGGATCGGCGCGGGAAACGGAAGAAGGACCAAGTACCCAGAACCGAGCTGGAGAAGGCACAGATCGAGATCGAACAGCTCAAGCACAAGCTGTATCTGGCAGAAATGGAGCGTGATCTGCTAAAAAAATTGGACGAGATCGAGAGGAGAGATGCCTTTCGGAAGTGAGACAGCGCCGCGCCTATGCAGCAATCCGGGAAGCACACGAGAAAACGGGCTATCCCATTAAATTGGCCTGTAAACTGCTCCATGCAGCGCGCTCGGCCTACCACAGATGGGCTTCCGGCAAGCTGAGCCAGCGGGCTGCAGAGAACGAACGCCTTGCGGACACGCTTGAGAAGATCCACGAGGAAAGTCCGGATAAGGGTTACCGGAGGCTCAACGATGACCTGCGCCATGACTGCGGCATCCATGTCAACGACAAGCGGGTGCTCCGCATCTGCCGGGTCAAAGATATCCGCTCCACGATCAAGTACAACAACCATGGCTGCACGCGGCGAGCGAAGAACCCGCAGTATCTTGCCGAAAACCTTTTGGACAGGAAGTTTTATGCTGAAAAGCCCAACGAAAAGTGGCTCACTGATGTGACAGAATTCAAGTGGTACGAGGGAAACGAAATCCACAAGCTCTATCTGAGCGCCATCTTAGACCTCTGCGACCGGCGCATCGTGTCCTACGTGCTCAGTGAACACAACGATAACCCACTGGTTTTCAAAACCTTCGACAAGGCTGTGCAAGCCAATCCGGACGCGCATCCTTTGCTCCACAGCGACAGAGGGTTTCAGTACACCAACCGTACCTTCCACCACAAGCTTGTGCAGGCGGGCATGACGCAGAGTATGTCCCGCGTGGCGCATTGCATTGATAACGGCCCGATGGAGGGCTTCTGGGGCATTTTGAAGCGGGAACGCTATTACGGCAGACGTTTTACCTGCAAGCGGGAGCTTGTGCAGATGATTGAGACCTATATCCATTATTACAACACCAGACGGGTGCAGCGTAATCTGGGCGTGTTGACCCCAATGGAAAAGCACGAACTCGGTCTCACTGCATAAAGAGCGGCCAGCAGCGAATGGCTGCTGGCCGGGAAAACTTTATATTTTTTCTCTGTCCTCTTGACGGGGCGCGGTTCAAAGAGGAACGGAGCCCTTTTTGTCGTTTTTTATCCCTTGATGCCCATCAGCTGCCACTTGCCGCTGCGGTAGCGGCGGTAGAAGATGATGCTGCGCACCGTCCAGTCCACGACCGCGTGGGCGAACCACACACCGACCACGCCGTAGCCCATGTACTTTCCGAGAATGTACGCCAGAAGCACGCGCACCAGCCACATCGTCGTCATGCTGGCGAGCATCGTGAACTTCGCGTCGCCCGCCGCGCGCAGGAAGGCCGTAATCATAAAGGCCGGCACCCAGAGCGTCATCGCCGCGACGCTGTGGATGAGCGAGACGGTGACGGCAAGCTTTTCCGCCTCGGGCGAGACGTTGTAAACGCGCATGATGAGCGGCAGCAGCGCGATGATGAGCACGTTGACCGCGCCCTGCAGAATATACGACCATTTGACGATCTTGCGCAGGTAGCCGCGCGCTTCGTCAAATTCGCCCGCGCCGACGCACTGGCTCACCACCGCCGCAAGGCCCAGATTCATCGCCTGGCCGACGAAGCAGTTGAAGTTGCCGAGCGTATTGCCGATGGCGTTCGCCACCATCGACGCCGTGCCGAACGTCGAGATCAGGCTGAAGAGCACCAGTCTGCCCAGCTGGAACATGCCGTTTTCCACGCCGCTCGGCACGCCGATGTAGAAAATATTTTTCATCAGGCGCGTGTTCACGCGGAAGCCCCGCACGTTCGAAAGGTGCAGCATGAGCTTCTTGTCAAACAGCAGCGCAAGGATGACCGCCGCCGCGACCGTGCGGGAAACGAGCGTCGGGATCGCGACGCCCGCCACATCCATGCCGACGCCGAAGATCAGGATGGCGTTGCCCGTGATGTTGATGCCGTTCATCAGCAGCGACACCTTGAGCGACACGTCGCTCTTGCCCATCGTGCGGAACAGCGCCGCGCCGCCGTTGTAGAGCGCGATGCCGGGGATGGACGCCATTACATATAAATAATAGGTATTCGTCGCCGCCATGACGTCGGGCTCGATGTGGCCGAACATCGTCGTGAGGATCTGCGGGCGGAAGAGGTACAAAAGCGCCACGAAGAAAAGTGACACCGCCGCCAGCAGCGCCACGAGCTGCTGGCCCGCGTTGCAGGCGTCATCCTTCTGTTTAAGGCCGATGTACTGGCCCGCGACGGCCGCACCGCCCGTGGCCATCGCCGAGAAAACGTAGATCATCAGGTTGCTGATCGAATCGACCAGCGACACCGCGCTGATCGCCGCGTCGCCGACGGTCGCGACCATCAGCGAATCGGCAAGGCCGACGGCGATGGCCAGCATCTGCTCGAGCAGCAGCGGCCACATCAGCGAAACAAGCTCGCGGTTGGTAAACATGACTTTTTTATCGCCCCGCAGGGCGATTGGATCATTTGCCATAAATCCTTCTCCTTCCATGATGCAAGGGCAGTATCATAAGCCTTTTCCGCCGTTTTGTCAACTTTTTCAAGAAAGCGTCAGATACGGTCCCAGCGCTTCGCGCCAGGCGTGCAGGAGCTTTTCCTGCGTCCAGCGCGCGTTCGCGGGCGAGGTGGAGGGCAGCAGCCGCGCTTCGCGGCCCGTCCGCGCGCGGCAGTATCGGTTATAGCAGCGGTAGGAGGTTCCGCCGTTGCAGAAGATCGCCCGGATATCCGCCGCGTTCAGGATGATCGAAAGGTCGTTCGGCACGACGTTCGTGATGCTCGCATCCGACGAGCCCACGATCTCGCACGAGCCGATGGTATCCCACATCGCGACGCCATGGCGCAGGGCGAGGGACTTCTTCTCCTCCACCGTTTTCGGCGTTTCTTCGCCAAACAGCGCTGCGAGCGTCGGCCAGAAGCGGTTCTGCGGGTGCGCGTAAAAAAACGCCGCCTCGCGCGACTTGACCGACGGGAACGAGCCGAGGATCAGCACGCGCGACCTCTCGTCGTACAGCGGCGGGATATTGTGGACCTGCGCCGTCTTTTCCATCGCTTTCCCCTCCTGCCCGAAATTGATAATAGAGTATGATACCACATTTTTCGCGCCGCCGCCAGTGGTGAGGACATTTTTCGCGCATTCCGCCGCAGGCATCCCTATCTTTTTCCGCCTTGGCATGGTATGATAAAGAAAATGACAAACGGAGTTTCAGAAAGAGGGTTTCTATGAAAGACGACGATAACAGCATCCTGCTTTTGGAAAAGGGCAAGCGGGGGCTTCTTCAGATCATATTCGGCCGCACGGGCATCATCATCGTTTCGCTCATCGTGCAGATTCTGTTCCTTTTCCTCGCTTTTTATAAGCTCGAAGGGGCAATGCCTTACTTTTGGGGCGGCAATACACTGCTCTCGGCGGCGATCGTGCTGTCGCTGTTCGGCAATGACGATAATCCGACCATCAAGCTCACGTGGTTCTTCATCCTCTCGGTGCTGCCGGTCTTCGGATTGATCCTCTACCTCTACATCCGCACCGACCTCGGCCACCGACTGATGATCCGCCGCTACAACGATATTCAGGCGCAGACGAAGGCGCTCGCCGCCCCCCCCGCCTCCTGTCCCGTGCAGGAGCTGCCGCAGGAGACGCAGGGGCTTGCGTCGTATCTGGAGCGCTGCGGCTTTCCCTGCTACCGGGACACGGAGGCCGAGTATTTTCCGCTCGGCGACGATGCCTTCCCCGTGATGCTCGAAGAGCTCAAGCGCGCGGAGCACTTCATTTTTCTTGAATACTTCATTGTGAGCGAGGGCTACATGTGGGGCCGCATCCTCGAGATCCTCACCGAGAAGGTCAAGCAGGGCGTGGAGGTCCGCTTCATGTACGACGGCACCTGCGCCGTGGCACTGCTGCCCTACAGCTATCCGAAAAAGCTCGAGCAGCTCGGCATCGCCTGCAAGATGTTCGCGCCGCTGCGGCCCTTCGTCTCCACGCATTACAATTACCGCGACCACCGCAAAATTCTCGTCATCGACGGCAAGGTCGGCTTCACCGGCGGCATCAACCTCGCCGACGAGTACATCAACCGCACAAAGCGCTACGGCCATTGGAAGGACACAGCCATCGCCCTGCGCGGCAGTGCCGTGCGGAATCTGACGCTGATGTTCCTCCAGATGTGGGACAGCAACGAGGTGCACTTCGATCCCGCGGCCTACCCGCAGTATCTGGATATCCCCCAGCCGCCGCGCACGTCGCCCGGCTATGTCATCCCCTACGGCGACAGCCCGCTCGACCGCGACCTCGTCGGCGAAATGGTGTATATGGACATTATCAACCGCGCCAACCGCTATGTGCACATCATGACGCCGTATCTCATCATCGACAACGAGATGATCACCGCGCTGACCTATGCCGCGCAGCGCGGCGTGGAGGTGCAGCTCATCCTGCCGCACGTGCCGGACAAGGAGATCGCCTTTGCGCTGGCGCACACCTATTACCGCCGCCTTCTGGACAGCGGCGTGCAGATCTACGAGTACGAGCCGGGCTTCGTCCACGCGAAGGTCTTTGTCAGCGACGACCGCAAGGCCGTCGTCGGCACGATCAACCTCGACTACCGCAGCCTGTACCATCACTTCGAGTGCGCAGCCTATCTTTATGAAAAGCCGGAAATTTTCGATATTGAGCGCGATTTTCAGGAAACGCTGCAAACATGCGTGCGCGCGGACCGCGCGCTGCTCAAAAAGGACCCTCCGCTGCGCAAGCTGACCGGCGCCTGTATGCGCATCATCGCGCCGCTGATGTAAAATCTTCCAACGTCCGTCTTGGATAAATTGGCGGCTTTTCCAAAGACTAATGGCAGTTCAGCAAGCAATAAAAGGAGTTTTGATAGATGAAAGCAACCGGAATTGTCAGGCGGATCGACGATCTTGGCCGCGTCGTCATCCCAAAGGAGATTCGCCGCACCATGCGTATCCGCGAGGGCGACCCGTTGGAGATTTACACGAGCAAGGACGGCGAGGTCATTTTTAAGAAGTACTCGCTCATGGGCGGCGTGGATGAGTTCGCCGCCCAGCTGTGCGACACGCTCAGCAAGTCCACCGGCACGACCGTCGCCGTCACCGACCGCGACAGCGTCATCGCCGCGGCGGGCAGCGCGCGGCGTGACCTCATCGGCAAGCGCATCAGTCCCCAGCTCGAGCAGATCATGGAGGACCGCGGCATCTACCGCGCCGCGCCGAACGAGCGTAGCGTGTACGTCACCGAATCGCTCGACCGCTACTGTGCGGCCATCGCCGCGCCCATCATCTCCGAGGGCGACGCGCTGGGGCTTGTGATCTTCGTCGGCGCTGAGGGCGAGACCGTCCCCGGAGAGCTCGACACCGAATATAAGCTCGCGCAGGCGATCGCGGGCTTTCTCGGCAAGCATATGGAGAGCTGACGCATATAAACAAAAAGAGGACGAAAGCAAAATGCTTTCGTCCTCTTCCCTTTTTCGTTACAGCGACGCGAAGTGCCGCGCGCCCTTTGTGTCGAGCCAGCGGTGCAGGAGCGCCGCAGCGAGCAGCGTCGACGCCGCGAACAGCGCGAGATACACGCTCGCGCCGAGCTTCCACCCCTGCCACAGGTACAGTCCCATAAGCGCGAGCGCGTAGGCCCAGCCGCCGAACATCGCGATCGCCACGGCAAGGTTCTGCTTGATAGGCATGAGCTCGCTCGTCCAGGTAAAGCTTGCCCGCTTTACGCCGAGCGCCAGCCCCAGGCACGCGGAAAACACGATGTACGCAAGCGCCGTGACCGCCGCGAGCGCCAGCGTGGGCGTCAGCGGCAGGATGACCGCCATGCAGACGATCGGCACGAGCGCCGGGATGGCTGTGAGCGCAAGCTGCATTTTGAGCTTCGCGCGCAGGACCTGCCGCGGCGTGACGGGCAGCGACTGCGCGAGCCAAAGGCTCTTTCCCTCGAGCGAGACCGACGGCGCCGCCATGTCGTTCATCGATGCGATCGTGCAGATGCCCGTGCAGAGCAGCACCTCCGCGCTGCCGTTCGCCCCGAACACCATGTTGAGCAGCGACACGATCTCCCCGCCCTTCCACAAAAGCAGGATACCCGCGACCGGCAGCAGCAGAATGCCGAGCCCGCAGTTGAGGATGTAGTTCGGGCTCGCTGTAAAGCGTGCGAGCTCCTTGCGGAAAAGCGCGGCGTCCGCGCTCTGCCGCCTGACCGCTTTCTCGCGGTACACCGCCTTGCCCGCGCCGCCCGACGCGGTCGTGATCTGCAGAAAGCTGCGCGAGAGCACCGCCCACATCAGCGCGAACAGCGCCAGCACGGCCGCCGTGGTCAGCAGCATCGAAACGCCGTCGCCCGTGCCCGCCGCGCCGAACACATAGATGGGGTACGCCGAGCCGCGGATCTTTTCGCCGTAGAGCGCAGCGTTGCCGACCAGCTGCTCGAGCACCGTCTGCACCCGGAAGACGAAGAAATAGTAGATCCCAAATCCCACAAGCGAGACGATGACCGTGATGAGGCTCTTATGCCTGAGCTTTCGGCTGATCTTCGCCACCACCCAGCCCAGCGCGCACGAGAGCGTGAGCACAAAGATCGAGATGAGCGCCGTCAGCAGCACGCCGCCGAGTACCGACTTGAGCGACACGGACACCGTGACCCAATAGACGATTACCGCCGGCACGATGACGACCGCCGAGTACATCAGCCCCATGAGGTAGACGCTCAGAAGGCGCGAGGCCATCAGCGTCCGCACCGGGATGGGCAGCGAGAGCAGCAGGTCGTTGTCCTTCGCGAAGTACAATCCGGAATACGTGTTGAACACGCTGCCGAACGCGCCGAGGAAGATCGAAAGCAGCCCCATCAGCGTAAAGTAGAGCCAACCCGCCCCCGCCTGCGCAAGCGGCGCGCACAGCGTAACGGACAGCCCCGCGAAGATGCCGCCCAGCAGGCCGACCATCAGCACGGCAAAGAGCACGATGTAGGCCGCGATCCCGGCGGCGGAGCGCTTTTTGTTGGTTTTGGCATTGTAAAAGTAGCTGCGGAAGATCTCCATCAGCTGCTTTTTGACGAGCGTTTTCAGCATGTTTCGCCCTCCAGCTCGAGGAAGACCTCCTCGAGCGAATCATCGCCCTTGACCTCCTCCATCGTGCCCGAGCGGATGAGCCTGCCGCCCTTGATGATGGCGACCTTGTCGCAGAGCTTTTCGGCGACCTCGAGCACGTGTGTCGAGAAGAAGATCGCGCCGCCGTCCTCGCACACCTCGCGCATCATGCCCTTTAAAATGTGCGCGGCCTTGGGGTCAAGGCCCACGAAGGGCTCATCCATCAGGATGAGCTTCGGCTCGTGCAGCCAGGCCGAGATGATGGCGAGCTTCTGCTTCATGCCGTGCGAATACGCCGCGACGGGCTGGGCAAGATCGTTCGTCAGCTCAAAGAGGTCCGCGTAGCGGCGGATGCGCTCCCTCCGCTTCTCCGCCTCCACGCCGAAAATATCGGCGATGAAGTTCAAATACTGGATGCCCGTCATGAACTCGTAGAGATCCGGGTTATCCGGGATGTAAGCAAGCATTTTCTTGCAGGCGATGGGATCGGTCCTGATGGAGTGCCCGCCGATGGTGATCTCGCCCGCGTCGAACTGCTGGATGCCGACCACGGACTTGAGCGTCGTGGTCTTGCCCGCGCCATTGTGGCCGATAAAGCCGTAGATCTCCCCCGGCGCGATGTGGAGCGAAAGATCGTCCACGGCTTTCTTCTCGCCGAAGGTCTTGGTCAGGTGGTCAATGTAAAGCATACGCTTCCCTCTTTTCTTCTCATCCACGCTATGAATATCTTTATGATATCAAAATCATATCAGATTTCCGATTTCTGTCAAGTAAAATTTTTGTAATGTCAAGCTAACTTTACTTTCAAGATAGCACTGATTCTTCCATTTGTCAAGTGTACTTTACATTTTATCTCTCCACCGCAGGATGAGCGCCACAATGCCCATCACCGCCGCGTACAGAACGCCGCCGACGGCCCAGATGAACCAGCTGTACTGCGGCTGGCCATTCCCATTGGGACCGAAGGTGTAGAAGAGGAAGATCGCCGTCACGCCCAGCCAGTAGATGAGCGTCACCGTGCCCTTCACGCCGCTGCGTGCCTTTTCCCTGCGCGTGTAATCGCCCTCCTCCAGAAGCTGATCCATCGCCGCGGTATAGGTCCCGCTCAGAACGAGCACGCCCGCGCCGCAGGCGACCAGAAGCAGCAGCGCATCCACCGCCGCAGCGGCAAAAACGCCCGCCGGGGCGACGCGCACGAGCAGCGCGGCGACGTTGGACGAAGCAAGGCCGATCCCGAGCATCATCGGCACCACGGCGAGGATGCACAGCACCACGCCGGCGATCGTGCAGCGCGAAGATATCGGCTCATAGGCCTTGCGGCGCTCGCGCACCATGCCGCTCACGCCGTACTCCGTTTCGAATGGCTCTTTTTCAAGGAATTCGAACTCCTTCGTCTTCGCCCCGCAGGAGAGGAAGATTGCCACCGCGGCCGCGACCAGCACCAGAATGACGCTCACGCCGATCCCCGCGGCCAGATTTTCCGAAATGCCGCCGATCCCCGCGTCCGCCAGCGCGGCAAGCAGGATGATCGCGACCGGCGAGACGATGCACATCGCCACCGCCAGCGCGATCCTCGGCGCGCAGGCCCTGCGCAGTTCAAGATAGCGCGCGGCCTGCTCCATCGTCACCCGCCGCAGCGGCGCTTCCTCCTCCGCAGTTTCGACAAACTCCTCATCCTCCATTTCGTCCTTCAAAAGGTAATCGGTGCTCACGCCGAACAGCCTGCTCATCTGCACCACCTTGTCAAGGTCGGGCACGGACTGCGCGCCCTCCCACTTTGATACCGACTGGCGCGTCACGCCGAGCTGGCTTGCCAGCTCCTCCTGCGACCAGCCCGCCTTCTTGCGCAGCGTTATGATCTTATCCGCTAAAATCATTTTTGTTGTCCTCCTGAATCTCCGGCGCGCCGTGCGCACCGTTTTTGATGGCGCCATCATAGCAATTTTTACGGTTGCGGGAAAGAAAGCGCACTGTCAAATTTGTCAACCGGCAGTTGCAAAGCATGATTTTTCAAAGTTTTTCCGCCGCTGCCCCTATTACCCTATGCGATTTCGCCATCATATCACACCGCGGCGCAATAAAAAAGGGCGTCCCGGCCGGGACGCCCTTTTTTACTGCTTTTCACACATTACACAACGGCGAAGAACTTGACGAGGAACAGCGCGGAGATCACGTAGGTCAGCACGCTCACGTCCTTGGCCTTGCCGGAGAGGACCTTGACGCAGGTGTAGGAGATCAGGCCCAGGCCGATGGCGTGGCCGATGGAGCCGGAGATCGGCATACCGATGAGCATGATGGAGACCGGCAGCATCTGGTCCATGTCATTGAAGTCCACATTCTTGAGACCCTGGAGCATCAGCACGCCGACGTAGATCAGCGCGGCAGAGGTCGCGGCGCCGGGGATGATGGCGGCGATGGGCGCAAGGAAGATGCAGGCGAGGAACAGGATGCCCGCGGTCAGCGCGGTCAGGCCCGTGCGGCCGCCCGCTTCCACGCCGGAAGCAGACTCGATGAAGGTCGTGACGGTGGAGGTACCGGTGCAGGCGCCCGCGACCGTGCCGATGGCGTCGGAAAGCAGGGCTTCCTTCATCTGGGGCATGTTGCCGTCCTTATCGACCATGCCGGCGCGGGAAGCCGTGCCGACGAGCGTGCCGATGGTATCGAACATGTCGATCATGCAGAAGGTGATGACGAGCGTGATGGCGGTGAACCAGCCGATGTTCACAAAGCCCGCAAAGTCAAACTTGAAAAGCGTGGTGGAGACCATGTCGGCGAAAGGCGGGACAAAGCTCGCAGTCGCGAGGCTCGCAAACGGATTGACATGCAGGAAGATGGCGCTGCCCGCCCAGTAGATGACGGACGAGAACAGCATGCCGAGCAGCACTGCCGCCTTCACGCCCTTCTTGGCGAGGACGACCATGACGAAAACGCCGAGGAACGCGGTCACGACGGTCAGGACCATCGCATCGTAGCCCGCGCCCATGTTGCCCTTGATGATGCTGGGCGTCAGCGCGCCGAAGAAGTCACGCATCATGTAGAACGGGCCGCCGTTTTCAGAGTAGATACCGACATTGGAGCCAAGGCCCACGTTCATCAGCATCAGGCCGATGGCGGGAGCGATGCCGTAGCGCACGCCGAGAGGAATGGCCTCCACGATCTTCTCACGCACCTTTAAGAGCGTGAGGATGAGGAACACGATACCCTCGACAAGGATGATGACGAGCGCCGCCTGGAACGCGGACTCGTACTCGCACTCGTTGATGACCGCGATGTTGGCGACGACCACCGCGAAGAAGCTGTTGAGTCCCATGCCGGGCGCCATGACGAACGGCTTGTTGGCGAAAAACGCCATGCAAATCGTGCCGATCGCCGAGGCGATGCAGGTGGCAAGGAACACACCGTTCCACAGCGGCGTACCCACTGCAAAGTTGGTCAGCAGGTTCGGGTTGAGCGCGATGATGTAGGCCATGGTCATAAACGTGGTAAGACCGGCAAGGATCTCGGTGCGTACCGTAGTACCGTTGGCCTTCAGCTTAAATAGCTTTTCCATGATTTTCTCCCTTTCTTTTTTGTTTTTCCGCCCGCTTCCTAACAAAAAATTAGGAAGCAAAACAGATTTTCAGTCAATATTATAAACATCCCGACAAGAAATTGCAAGTGTTCTGTTTATTTTTACCACACTTTCTCACTCCGCGCCGAGAGTTCCACCGGTTTCTGTTGTGTTTTTGTTTGCTTTGCGCTATACTATATTTAGTAAAAATTTGCATTTTGGGAGGTGCATGCCGTGAAGCTGATGGTTTTAGACGGCAACTCCATCATCAACCGCGCCTATTACGGTGTCCGTCCGCTCACCACGCGCGACGGATTTTTCACCCACGCGATCTTCGGCTTTCTGACGATGCTCGGCCGCTTACTCGACGAGGAAAAGCCCGAGGCGCTGTGCGTCGCCTTCGACCGCCGCGAGCCGACGTTCCGCCACCTCGAGTACGAGGGCTACAAGGCCACGCGCCACGCCATGCCCGAAGAGCTTGCCATGCAGATGCCGGTGCTCAAGGACGTGCTCGACGCGATGAACATCCCCCGCTACGAGCTCGCGGGCTTTGAAGCCGACGATCTGATCGGCACGATCTCGCGCAAGTGCGAAAGCGCAGGCTGGGACTGTGTCGTCGCCACGGGAGACAAGGATTCTTTGCAGCTCGTGACCGAGCACACGACCGTCAAGCTCATTTCCACGCGCATGGGCCAGACCACGACGAAGGACATGACGCCCGAGAGCTTTCGTGAGGTCTACGGCTTTGCGCCCATCCACATTGTCGACCTCAAAGCCCTGATGGGCGACGCGAGCGACAATATCCCCGGCGTGCCGGGCGTTGGCGAAAAGACGGCGATGGCGCTCATCCAGAAATACCAGAACATCGACGAAATTTACCGGCTGCTCCCCGATATCGAGGCCAAGCCGAACGTCATCAAAAAGCTCACCGAGGGCGAGGAGAGCGCACGCCAGAGCTTCCACCTCGCGACCATCGTGACGAACGCACCACTCGAATTTTCTCCGCAGGACAATCTGCGCAAGGCGCCGTCAGACGCGCTCTATCCGCTCTTTATGAAGCTGGAATTTACCAAGCTCATCGACAAATACGGTCTCAAGCCGCCCGCCGACATCCCCGCCGCCGAGGAGCCGGTCGACCTCACCGTGACCGCCGAGGCCGTGACCACGGTGGAAAAGGCCAAGGAATATCTCTCGCTCTTCCGCAAGGCGGAGCACGTGACGCTGCTGGCGCTGCCGGACCTTTCCGGCGTGATCGTCGACTTCATTGCAGGCGAATCGACCGCCGTCTCTGCCGAGTTCTACTTCAGTCGCTACGAGGGCGACTGGAACGCGCTGCTGCGCGCGCTGTTCTCGGATGATATCAAGAAAGTCAGCCACAATGTCAAGGACCTCCAGCGCACGCTGCTCGAAAACGACCTTCCCATCGAAGGGTTCATTTTTGACACCGCGCTCGCAGGGTACCTGCTCGACGCGACGGCGGGCAAGTACGATATCGCGTCGCTCTTCGCCGCCTACTTCCACCAGACGCTTGCCGAGCCGAAGCACTTAGATCCAGACGCTTTCTCGATGCTCGGCGACACGGCCGAGGCCGAGACGGCGTTCCACGTCTATACCAGCGCCGTCGATGCGCTGTATGAGACCTTTGCCCCCGAACTTGAGAAGCGCGAGCTGCACGAGCTCTATTATGAGGTTGAGCTGCCCCTCTGCGCCGTACTTGCGCGCATGGAGCACGCGGGCATGCGCGTGGACGCGAACGCTCTCGCGGCCTTCGGCAGCGAGATGGAAGTGCAGCTCAAGACGCTCGAGCAGCACATCTATGAAGAGGCGGGCGGGCCGTTCAACATCAATTCCCCCAAGCAGCTCGGCGAGGTGCTCTTTGAACGCTTGCAGCTCCCGCACGGCAAAAAGACGAAGACCGGCTGGTCGACGAACGCGGACGTGCTCGAAAAACTGCGGTGGGAGAATCCCATCGTCGAAGAGGTTTTGCAGTACCGCCAGTACGCGAAATTCCGCTCGACCTACTGCGACGGTCTTTTGAAGGTCATCGCGCCCGACGGGCGCATCCACACGAGCTTCCAGATGACCGTCACGGCGACGGGCCGTCTGAGCTCGACCGAGCCGAATTTACAGAACATCCCCACGCGCACACAGCTTGGCAGCGAGTTCCGCCGCATGTTCGTGCCCGCGGAGGGCTGCGTCCTCGTGGACGCGGACTACAGCCAGATCGAGCTGCGGCTTCTCGCCCACATCGCGGACGATGACGCGATGAAGCAGGCGTTCCTCACCGGCGAGGATATCCACACCGTCACGGCCTCGCAGGTGTTCGGCGTCCCCGCCGATCAGGTGACAAAGCAGATGCGCTCGCACGCGAAGGCCGTCAACTTCGGCATCGTGTACGGCATCTCCGCTTTCTCGCTCGCGCAGGACATCGGCGTGCCGGTCTACGAAGCGAAGGCCTATATTGAAACGTATTTCGAGCGCTTCCCCGGCATCCGCCGCTATATGAACGAGGTCGTCGCAAACGCAAAGGAGCGCGGCTACGTCGAAACGCTGATGCACCGCCGCCGCGCGCTGCCCGAGCTGACAGCCAGCAACTTCAACACCCGCTCGTTCGGCGAGCGCGTGGCGCGCAACATGCCCATTCAGGGCACGGCCGCGGACGTCATCAAGCTCGCCATGGTGCGCGTGGACGAGCGTCTGCGCCAGGAGGACTTGAAGGCAAAGCTCATTTTGCAGGTGCACGACGAGCTGATCGTCGAGTGCCCGGAGGAGGAAAAGGAGACCGTCGCCCGGCTCCTGACCGAGGAAATGGAGGGCGCAGTGCACCTCTCCGTCCCCCTGACCGCCGAGGCCCACTGGGGCAGAAACTGGCTGGAATGCAAGGGATAAACGAAGCAAAACCGTCTGCGCCGCGCGCAGCATTGGAGGAAATATCATGGAACAGTTAAAGAAAAAGGTCCGCATCGTGCCGATGACGAACGAGCACCTTGCGGACGTGAGCGAGCTGGAGCGCGAGTGCTTCTCGAACCCCTGGTCGCGCAATATGTTTGCCGAGGAGCTGGAAAACGCCTGCTCGGCGTTTCTCGTCGCGCTCGACGCGGACGACGGCAGTCTTGTCGGCTACGCGGGGCTGCTCGCCGTGGCGGACGAGGGCTGCATCACCAAGATGGCCGTCCGTCCGTCCAGCCGCCGCGGCGGCGTGGCCGGGCAGCTGCTGGACGTGTTCGTCCGCTTTGCCGAAGGCAGCGGTCTCGCGTTTCTGACGCTTGAGGTCCGCGCGGGCAACTATCCCGCCATCACGCTCTACGGCAGCAGGGGCTTCCGCAGCGTGGGCCGCCGCAAGAACTACTATGACCACCCGAAGGAGGACGCCATCATCATGACGAAGGAATTTGGCGCGGACGAGGGGGCGAAGGCATGAAAATTCTCGCTTTTGAATCCTCCTGCGACGAGACCGCCGTCGCGGTCGTCGAGGACGGACGCAGGCTCCTTTCCGACGCGATCGCCTCCCAGGCCGACCTGCACGCGCTCTACGGCGGCGTCGTGCCGGAGATCGCCTCGCGCAAGCACATCGAAGCCATCGCCGCGCTGACCGATCAGGCGCTCCGGGAAGCGGGCGTTTCCAAAAAGGACATCGACGCCGTGGCCGCGACCTACGCGCCGGGGCTCATCGGCGCGGTGCTCGTGGGGCTCAACTTCGCCAAGTCCGCCGCCTACGCGCTCGGCGTGCCGCTCATCCCCGTGCACCACATCCGCGGCCACATCGCGGCGAACTATCTGGCGTTCCCGGAGCTGGAGCCGCCGTTTCTCGCATTGTGCATGTCCGGCGGCAACACGCTCATCGTCGATGTGCGCGACTATACGGACTTTGCCCTTCTCGGCGCGACGCGCGACGACGCGGCGGGCGAGTGCTTCGACAAGGCCGCGCGCGTGCTCGGCCTGCCCTATCCCGGCGGCGCGGCGATGGACAGGCTCGCCCATGAGAGCGAGGGCGGCGTTTACGATCTGCCGCGCGCGAAGATCGACGGGTGCCCGCTCGATATGAGCTTTTCCGGTCTCAAGACCGCCGTTGTGAACATTGCGCACCACGCCGAGCAGACCGGCGAGACGATCGACCGCGCGGCGCTTGCGCGCGACTTCACGCAGGCGGTCGTGGACGAGCTTGTGCCGCGCGCGATGCTCGCCATGCAGCAGAGCGGACGTAAGGTCATCGTCGCCGCGGGCGGCGTCGCGGCCAACTCGTTCATCCGCGCGGCGCTCGAGCGCGAGTGCCAGAAGCACGGCTACCGGCTCTATCTGCCGCCGCTCAAGCTCTGCGGCGACAACGGCGCGATGATCGGCGCGCAGGGGTATTACGAGTACCTCGCCGGCGCGCGGGCCGACTGGTCGCTCAACGCGTATGCGACGAGGGACATCGACGATCCGATCGTGTGAAGCGGCGTGGCAGGATCTATCTAAAATAGACGCGGGCCTTGACAGGCCCGCGCCTTTCTTTTTTGACGGCAAATAATTTTGGCTTGCAAAATCCGCGCGTTATGGCAACCACTCGAATCTCTGTTCTGCGCCGCCGCCCCAGATTGCAGTATTATGTAAATTTCGACACGCGCCTACCTGCACAATATATTTTCCACTCCGCGAAACGGGATTCAAATTTTTCCTGCTGAATCAGGCAATTTTAAGAAATCCGCCAGTGTGGAAAACTCTGTGGAAACTGTGGATAACTCATCGTAGAATCGTTTTATCGAAATCATTATGTTAATCTGTCGCTTTTTTGCACAAGCGCGTTAAAGCGGTCGGACGCGGGAGAAAAACCGCGCGTCCGGCCGCTTTTTGGCAACTTTCACCAGCGCGTCTGCGCGCCGTTTCCGCCCAGGGCCCCGCCCAGTCCGGGCGGGATCGTGAAAAACCTTTGCAGGAAGTGATGCGTTAATACTATTTGTATATCGCCCTCAGCAGGGCGTTTCCAGCCCGTAGCAGCCGCTCACGGGGTCCAGAAAAAGCGGCAGGTGCGGCGGGCGGTACGTACACCAGACGAAGGCGAACAGCACGAGCCACAGCACGATGAAGCCCGCGAGCTGCATCGCGCCCCCGCGCAGCCGCCCGGCCGTCAGCCACCGCCAGCTCACAAAATACGTCAGCGCGTCGGCGAGGAAGAAGATGCTCATATCCACCCAGCTCGGCAGCTTTCCGAGCATCCCCGTCAGCGTGTAATAGAGCGCTGGGATACTGATGAGCCCCAGCAGGATGCCCGCCGCCTTGACGGCGAAAAAGTTCCGGAACGCGTCGGAAAACACGACGAATTCCACCACCGTGAACACGAGAAACGGCAGGAACAGCAGCTTCATATGCTCCCAGGTCGATTCGTTCACCGCCGAAAATGCCGCGGCCACGCGGCTCCCGCCCGTCCAGTCGTAGACAAAGTGCAGCAGCGTGCCCAGCCCCGCCGTGACAAAAAAGCCGATGATCTCCCACCGGCGCAGTTCGCGTTTCATCGTCCGTCCCCCTTTTCACCCCGCCCGTTCGGGGCGGCACTATAGTCTACGCAGAGAAGACGGGCTTTATACGGCAAAAGCCGCCCTCACGGACGGCTTTTCTCTTCTCTTATTCGGCAAATTCCGGCACGATCACGCCTGTGGGCGCGTCCTTCGTCAATGTAAAACTATTTCCCTCGAGCCGCTGCACGCGCGTTTCATCGCACAGCGCCAGGAATTCGTCCAGCGTGCCGATCTCGGGATAGCCGTGCGCGCCGAAGCGGTAGTGCATCGGCACGATGACGCGCGGCGCGACCGCGTCCGCGACCTGCTTCGCCGTCTGCGCGTCGATCGTGTAGTACCCGCCGACGGGGAGCAGCAGCGCGTCGCACCCCTTGACCGCCGCAAACTGCGCTTCATTCAGCTCATGGCCGAGGTCGCCGCAGTGCACGACCGTCAGCCCCTCGGCGCGCAGGATGTGCATGGTGTTCTGCCCGCGCTTTGCGCCCTGTACCTCGTCGTGGAAGGTCGAGACCGTTTCGACCGTGAAGGGGCTCGCCGACTTTTCGCGGCCCGAGAGCGTCACGGCCTCTACAAAGGCGTGGTCGCGGTGGCCGTGGGAGCAGAGCACCTCGTCCGCGCTTACGTGCAGCGCGGGATAGGTCTCCACATAGTAGGGGTCGAGCGCGATGCGCCAGCCCGCGCTTTCGATCAGAAAGCAGGAATGGCCCAGCCAAGTGATGTTCATGGTGTTTTCCTCCGTTTCAGCATGATTCCAGCTCATCGAGCGTCATGGAGAAGCTCTCCATGCAGTGCTCCATGAAATAGTCGAGCTCGGGAAGGCGCATCTCATCGAGCGCGCTCCGCGTCTGCTCCGCCGCCTTTTTGAATTCGAGGTTGCCCGCCTTGAGCTCCTCGACACACTTGATGTAGGCCGACAGCTTGTCCGCCGCCTTGACAAGACGGTGCACCGTCTCGTCCTCGTCCTTGATGAACGGCGCATAGTCCGCGCGCAGCACGTCCGGCAGCATGGACAAGAGCTTGTCGCCCGCCACGGCCTCGACCTTGCGGTAGGCCTCGCGGATCTCGGGGTTATAGTACTTGATGGGCGTCGGCATGTCGCCGGTCAGGATCTCGGTCGCGTCGTGGTAGAGCGCGGCGGCCGCCACGGCGTTCGCGTCCGTCTCCTGCCCGAATACGCGCGTGCGGATGAGCGCGAGCGCGTGCGCCAGCACCGCGACCATGTAGCTGTGCTCCTGAATGTTTTCCTCCTCGGTGTTGCGCATGAGCGCCCAGCGCTTGACGCAGCGCATGCGGGAGATGTAGGCGTAAAAATGATCGGCCATGGCTCACTCCTCCAGCTCGCCGCGAAGGCTCTCGCCGTCCGCCGCCGTGACCCTCACGTTCCAGACCTGATTGTGCAGGCCCTCCCGCGCGACGGAGACCTCCATATAGTTTGGCGCATGACCGGCACTGCCGCCCTTGCGGTCGCGCTCAAAGAGCACGGGGAAGGTCTTTCCCACGCAGCGCGCGAGGTACGCCTCGTGCATCTCCTTCGCGACCGCCGAAGCGCGCGCGGCGCGCTCCTCGCGCACGGGCATGTCGATCTGGCGCATCTCCGCGGCCTTCGTGCCGGGGCGGATGGAGTAGGGGAACACGTGCATGTCGGCAAAGCCGACGCGCGCGATGAAATCGAGCGTCTGCGCGAATTCCTCCTCCGTCTCCTCCGGAAAGCCCGTGATGAGATCGGTCGTGATGGCGGGATCGTCAAAGTACCGGCGCAGAAGCTCGCAGGACTCCATATAGCGCGCCGTGTCGTATTTTCGGTTCATGCGCTTTAAGGTCGCATCGCAGCCCGACTGCATTGAAAGGTGGAAGTGCGGGCAGAGGTATGGGAGCTTCGACGCGCGGACGCAGAACTCCTCCGTGATGGTCCGCGGCTCGAGCGAGCCCAGGCGGATGCGCATGTCCCCGCCCTCGCGCGTAATGAGCTCCAAAAGGTCGATGAGCGACGTGCCGTCCTTAAAATCCGAGCCGTAGGACGAGATCTCGATGCCCGTGACCACGATCTCGCGGTAGCCCTCCTCGCGCAGCGCGCGCACCTGCTTTTTCGCTTCCTCCATCGGCAGCGAGCGCACGCGCCCGCGCGCATAGGGGATGAGACAGTAGGTGCAGAAGTTGACGCACCCGTCCTCCACCTTGAGCATCGCGCGCGTGCGGTTCACCATGCCGCCCGCGGGCAGGACCTCGAAGCTCCGCCGCTCCCAGACGTCGTCCACGTCGACGATGGGCGTTTTATCCCGCGCGGCGCGCTCCAGAAGGTCGATAAAATGCGCGCGGTCGTTCGTGCCCGCGATCACATCGAGTCCGAGCGCCTTCACATCCTCCGGATGCGTCTGGGCGTAGCAGCCGCAGGCGGCGATGACGGCGCTCGGATTGCGGCGCTTGGCCTGACGGAGCATCTGGCGCGACTTTTTGTCGCTCACCGCCGTCACCGAGCAGGTGTTGACGATGTAGGCGTCCGCCGTGTCCTCGAATTCCGCCAGCTCGTGCCCGCGGCGCTTGAGCTCCTGCTCGAGCGCCTGCGTTTCATATTGATTCACCTTGCACCCGAGGGTGCAGATCGCAACTTTCATGTATCCTGTATCCTTTTCCGCATTTGGGGCGGCAAAAACCCGGTCATTTCGCCTTTTTGGGGCAAAAGACGCCCGCCGCCCTTGCTTTTTTGCTTTTATATTGTATAATCATTTGAGCATTCTGACAAGTCCAAAGAAAGGATTTTCCCGATATGATCTATCTCGATCACGCGGCCACCACGCCCGTTCCCGAGGAAGTGGCGCGCGCCGTTTATGATACGCTTGTTTCCGGCTGGGGCAATCCCAGCTCGCAGTACCCCTTCGGCAAGCAGGCCAAAACCGCGGTGGACGCCGCGCACGAGACCGTCGCCGCCGCCCTCGGCTGCAAGCCAGAGCAGCTCATCTTCACCTCCTGCGGCTCCGAGAGCGACAACTGGGCCATCCGTCTGGCCGTGCACCAGAACCGCCACGCCGGCAAGCACATCATCACGACCGCCGTGGAGCACAGCGCCATTCTCGAAACCTGCAAGGCCCTCGAGCAGGAGGGCTGCGCCGTCACCTACTTAAAGCCCGACAAAAACGGCGATGTCACCGTTTCTCAGGTCGGGGACGCGCTGCGCGAGGACACCGCGCTCGTCACGATGATGCTCGTCAACAACGAGACGGGCTGCGTCTTCCCCGTCGCCGAGGTTGCGCAGCTTCTGAAAGCGAAGCAGTCCCGCGCGCTGCTGCACACCGACGCGGTGCAGGGCTTTTTGAAGCTCCCCTTCCGCGCCGACACGCTGGGCGCGGACCTCATCTCCATCAGCGGGCACAAGATCGGCGCGCCCAAGGGCATCGGCGCGCTGTACCTCAGCGAGCGCGTGCGCGCGCCAAGGCCGCTCATCTTCGGCGGCGGACAGGAGCGCGGCCTTCGCTCCGGCACGGAGGCGACGGGCCAGATCGCGGGCTTTGCCAAGGCCGTCGAGCTGCGATGCGAGCATTTGGACGAAAAGCTCGCCCACATGGCCGCGATCAAGGCCTACGCCGAGCAAAAGCTCCTCGCCCTTCCCGGCGTCGTCCGCATCGGCGACGGGACCGCGCCGCACATTCTGTCCATTTCGCTCGTCGGCTACCCGTCTGCCAACGTCGTCACGGAGCTCGGCGCGCAGGGCATCTGCATTTCGGCGGGCTCGGCGTGCCACCGCGGGCAGCTGAGCCACGTTTACCGCGCGATGGGCCTTGACAAAAAGACCGCCGCGGGCGTGCTGCGCGTCAGCTTCGGTCCCGACACGTCGGAAGCGGACATCGACGCGCTTGCCGCCGCGCTCAAGGCACACCACGACACGCGCTTCCCCATGCTGTAATTTCAACATTTGAGGTTTTTATGCTTTCCTATCTTCATCAGCCCAAGGGCTTTTACAAGCGCCTTTTCCTGCTGGCGCTGCCGGTCATCGTGCAGAACCTGATCACCACCTCGCTCGGCTTTCTCGATACGTTCATGGTGGGTCTGCTCGGCAGCGACCAGATGTCCGCCGTCACGGTAGCGAACGTGCCGGTCTTCATCATTCAGCTCATCGTCTTCGGTCTGCAAAGCGGCTCGAGCGTGCTCATCAGCCAGTACTGGGGCCGCGGCGACCGCGAGAGCATCAACCGCGTCATGGGCATCGGCTTTATGATCGCGGGCGGCGTGAGCGTGCTGTTTGCGATCATCCTCTGCGCCTTCCCCGCGCAGGTGCTCTATCTCATCACCGACAACTTAACGCTCGTCGAGCTGGCCGAGCCGTACCTTCGCATCGTCGGCTTCTCGTATATCCTCAACTCGCTCTCCTCGATCTACATCGGCATGCAGCGCAGCATCGAGAACCCGCGCTTCGGCATGATCGTCTTCGCCATCTCGATGCTCTGCAACACCGTCGGCAACTATGTGCTCATCTTCGGCAAGCTCGGCCTGCCCGCGCTCGGCATCACGGGCGCGGCGGTGGCGACGCTGCTGTCCCGCGTGGTGGAGTTCATCGCCGCTTTCTCCTACGCCTTCCGCTGCCGCACGATGCCGCTGATGAAGCACGCCATCCTGCACCCCGGCATGGATATGCTGCGCCGCTTTTTCCGCTACAGCGCGCCGGTGCTGCTCAATGAAACGCTCTGGGGCACGGGCTTTTCAATGATCACCGTCATCATGGGCCACATGGCCGACAGCTCCGACCTCATCGCCGCCTACACGCTCGCGGGCAACATCGATAAGCTCATGACCTCGGGCGTGTTCGGCATCGCGGCGGCGGTGGCCGTCATCGTCGGCAAGGAGATCGGCACGGGCAATTTAAAGGGCGTTTACAACATCGGCAGGGCGCTGTGCTTCACGGCGTTCGGCTTCGGTCTTATCCTCGGCGTGGCGGAGTACGGCATGTTTATTTCGCTCATGCGCCCGTTCGTCATGCCGCTTTTCTCCCTCTCCCCGGCGGCGGAGCGCCTTTGCAGCGTCATGCTCACCTGCTACGCCTGCGCCATCCCGCTGCACAGCTTTTCAACCACGATGGTCGTGGGCGTGCTGCGCGGCGGCGGAGATGTGAACGCTTCGCTCTTTATCGACAACTTCCCCCTCTGGTGCGGCACGCTGCCGGTGATGTGCCTGCTCGGTCTCGTGCTCAAGGTGCCGAACGAGGTCTTCTGCCTCTGCCTGATGATCGAATACATCATCAAGTCGCCCATCGGGCTTTACCGCCTGCGCTCCGGCAAATGGATCCACGACATCACCCGCATCGACGAATAAGAAAAAGCGGAAGGGCTTTCCCTTCCGCTTTCTTTTTTACTTTTTATGCGCTCTGCACCTTTCCGCGCCGCATCTCGCGCAGCACCGGCACGCTGACGCACAGCGACGCCGCCATGAAAAGCGCGATGCCGATCATGCGGTTCACGCTGATGTGCTCGCCGTAGATCAGCACAGCCAGCGCCGTTGCGAGCACGGGCTTGAAGAAATAGACGAACGAGGCCTCCGTCGCGGAGGTGTACTCCGTGATCTTCGCCGTGAGCAGAAAGCCGATGCCCGCGCAGCCGATGCCGACATGGCACAAAAGGAGCGTCGATTTGAGCGTGAAGCCCGCAAAAAGCGGCACGGCGGCAAAAAGCTCCAGCCCAAGACTCGTATAAAGCGCGCCGACCGCCGGGATCTCGCCGAGCAGCAGCAAAGCCAGCAGCTCCAGCCCGCCGACGAGCAGGTTGAAGGCCGTGATCGCAAGCGCGCCCAGCCGCGGCAGGCGCAGCTTGCAGAGCGTGCCGTACATGGAGAACATCAGCGTGGCGGCGAGGATCTCCGCAAAGCCGCGCACGCTGATCTCAAGGTGCGCGGGGTTGAGGATGAACAAAATGCCGGCCACCTCCACGGCAATGGCGATGAGATGGTTTTTCTTCAGCGGCTCATGCAGGATAAAATGCGCCAGCGCGATTGCAAAGACAGGGTTTCCCGAATAGATGATCGACGTGGCCGACGCGTCCATGTGCAGCACCGCTATCTGCAAAAGCGACATGTGCAGCGTCACCGTCAGAAAGCCGAGCACGGCAAAATAGCCCCAGTCGGACCTCGTCAGCGCGACATTCCGGTGCTTTAAATCCCGCAGGGCAAAGGGCAGCAGCGCCGCCGCGGCGAGCAGCACGCGCTCGGCCGTCACCTGCATGGGCGCGAACGCGCCGCCGAGCTCCTTGAGCGCCACCTCGGTCGTGGAATAGATCAGCGCCGCCAGCAGGATATAAAAATACCCGAGTTTCTGTTTTCCTGTCATCTTCTTCCTCCCCCGCGCCGCCGCGCGGCGCAGCTCGATCATTGTATGCCATGGCACGTCAAAAAGCAACCGGAAGCGCGCTTCCGGCGCAAAAAATGCCGTTCCGCAAGGGCGGAACGGCATTTCGGCGATCGGAACAGCTTACTTGGCGAGCTTTGCCTTCCTGCTCTCCCACTTGGTCACGCACAGCGCGCAGGAGATATCGCCCGTGATGTTCAGGCAGGTGCGGCCCATATCGAAAAGGCGGTCGATGCCGTAGATCAGCATAATCATATCGACGGGGATGTTCATCGCTTCGAGCACCATGGCGAGCATGATCATGCCCGCACCCGGCGTACCGGCCGTGCCGATGGAGGCGAGCGTCGCGGTGACGACGATCGTGACCATCTGGCCGACGGTCAGCGTCATGCCGCAGCAGGCGGCAAGGAAGATGGTGGCGACACACTGATAAATGGCCGTGCCGTCCATGTTGACCGTCGCGCCGAGGGGGATGACGAAGGAGGAAATGTCGCTCTCCGCGCCCATCTCATCCGCGCACTCCTTGCTCAGCGGGATGGTCGCAGCGGAGGAGGTAGAGGTGAAGGCGAAGATCATCGCGGGCGCCGCGCCCTTGAAGAACTTAAAGGGGCTCACGCCGGCAAAGGCCTTGGCGGAGACGGAGTAGCAGATGACGGCGTGCACGATGTAGCCGACGTAGGCGCACAGGAGCACGAGCGCAAGGTGGCCGAGGATCTCGGGGCCCTGGTTGGCCACGACCCATGCCATCATCGTGAAAACGCCGATGGGGCTGAGGGAGATGATGAAGGCCATCACGCGGTCAATGACGGCGTAGAGAGAGCTGACGAGGTCCTGCGCGAGCTTGCCCTTCTCGCCCGCGGCAAGAATACCGCCGCCGAACATCAGCGCGATGACGATGACCTGCAGCATGTTCGCGTCGGTGAAGGACTTCC
>JAYABH010000006.1:0-33690 GCA_037343695.1 bacterium
TCCTCGAGTGCGACAAGCTCGAGCGCGCGATGGATATCCTCAAGAAGGCCATCGAGGTCTATAACGCAAAATAAAAAGGAGAAAAAACCATGATCCGTCATATTGTGATGTGGAAGTTCCGCGAGGGCACGGAGGAGAAGGCCGACGAATTTCTGACGAAGCTCGCCGCGCTCGACGGCGTGATCCCGCAGCTGAAAAAGTGCGAGGTCGCGAAGAACATCGGCGCGGACAACTACGACGCCGTGCTCGTCTCCGAGTTTGAGACGATGGACGACCTGAACGCCTACAAGGTCGATCCCCGCCATGTCGCCGTGAGCAGCATCTGCAAATCCATCCGCGCCGACCGCGTCGCCGTGGATTACGAATTCTAAAACGCGAAAAAAGAGGCCGTTTACGGCCTCTTTTTTTACGCCGCAACCGCTGGTTGCTAAGTTTTCAAGCCCGCTTGGTGGACTTTTGGCGGCTGGTCTGGTAAGCTGAATGCAGAAAATCTGCAAAGGAGAACCCCATCACATGACACTTGGAGAGAACATCGTGCGTCTGCGCACACAGAAAAACTGGTCGCAGGGCGACCTGGCCGACGCGCTGGACATCTCGCGCCAGAGCGTTTCCAAATGGGAGACGGACGCGTCCATCCCCGAGCTCGACAAGCTTTTAAAGCTCTCGGAGCTGTTCGGCGTGACGCTCGACGAGCTGGTGCGCGGCGGGGATGCGCCGAAGTCGGGAACGGCTGCGCCCGCGGCACAGGCAGTACCCGTCTCTTTCGCGCCGCAGACTCCGCCCGAGCAGGAAAAGCGACACACCATTATGGGCACGATCTTATTGGGGATCGGCGCCGCCCTTTTGCTCATCTGCCTGATACTTGACGGCGATCTGCTGGCGGGGCTGATCTATGGATCGCCGTTTTTCCTCTGCGGCATCATCTGCTTTACGGTGAAGCGCCGCACGAGCCTGTGGTGCGGCTGGGCGGCCTATCTCTGTATTGATCTCTACCTCCGCTTTGCGACCGGCCTTTCGTGGACGACCGTCTTTATGACGCACCTCTGGACGGCGCAGATGAACTATGCGCGCCTTGCCATCTCGTGGGTGCAGCTCCTCGGCATGCTCGTGATGATCGTCTGCACGGCGCGCTCCTACCGAACGCTCAGGCTGCCCGCGACGAAAAAAGAGGGCACATGGCTCATTGCCGGTTGGCTCGCGGCGCTCGTTGTGCTGCCGCTTCTGATGAGCTACGGCGTTATGCCGCTGCTGCTCGACGATCTCGGCAATTACAGCAACATTTCGCCGTACTTCCTTCTGAATGTCGTCTACAGCTACGCGCGCCTTGCGCTCATCAATGTTCTTCTGGTGCGTTCACTCGCCGTATGGCGCTTGAGACGGGAAGAGAAGAAAGCAAAGAACTGAATCGAAATGAGAAAAAGCGGACCGCAATGCGGCCCGCTTTTTTGATGCAAATATGACTTACTTCTTGCTCTTCTCCAGCGCGGCAAGCTTGAGGCAGCAGCAGAAGACGGCCATCGCCTGCTCAAGCTCCTCGACCGGCGGCAGCGACGGGGCGACGCGGATGTTGCTGTCAAGAGGGTCGTGTCCATACGGATAGGTCGCGCCCGCGCTCGTCATCACGACGCCCGCCTCCTTGGCGAGCGCCAGCGTACGCTTGGCAAGGCCGGGAGCCGTGTTCACGGAGACAAAGTAGCCGCCCTTGGGCGTGTGCCAGCTCGCAATGCCGAGCGGCTTGATCTCGCGCTCGAGCGTTTCGACGACCATGTCGAACTTCGGCTTTAAGATCTTGGCGTGCTCCTTCATTAGCGCGAGCGTGTGCTCCTTGTTTTGCAGGAACTTCACGTGGCGCAGCTGGTTCATCTTGTCGAAGCTGATGGCCTGAATGCCGATGAGCTTGGTCATGTACTCCATGTTGGCCTCGCTGCACGCAAAGCACGCAATGCCCGCGCCGGGGAGCGTCACCTTGCTCGTGGAAGCGAACTCGAAGACCATGTCGGCGTTGCCGTACTTCTCGCACTCGCTCAGAATATCCTTGAACGGGACGAACTCGCCGTCGAACTCGTGGATGCAGTAGGCGTTGTCCCACATCAGCAGGAAGTCCGGCGCGGCAGGCTTCATCTTTGCGATGCGCTCGATGGTCTCGTCGGAGTAGATGATGCCGTCGGGGTTCGAGTACTTCGGCACGTTCCACATGCCTTTGACGCTCGGATCCTTGATGAGATTTTCGACAATGTCCATGTCCGGGCCGTTCTCGGTCATCGGAATGGTGATGAGCTCGAATCCGAAGCTCTCCGTCACCTTGAAGTGGCGGTCGTAGCCGGGAGCGGGGCAGAGCCACTTGACGCTCTCCTCCTTGCACCAGGGTCTCTCGCTGTGCAGAAGGCCGTGGGTGTAGGCCTTTGCGATCGTATCGTACATGAGCTGCAGGCTCGCGTTGCCGCCTGCAAAGACCTGCGAGGGCTTGCAGCCTAAGATATCGGCGAACAGCGCGCGGGCGCTCGCAAGGCCCTTGAGCTCGCCGTAGTTGCGCGCGTCCACGCCGTCGTCGATGCAGTCCTCGGGCTTGCTCAGCACCGTGAGGATGTCGCTGACCATGTCGAGCTGCTGTTTACTCGGCTTGCCGCGCGCCATGTTGAGCTTGAGCCCCTTGGCCTTCCAGCTCTCGTACTCGGCGGACACCTTGTCGTATTCCTGCTGCCACTCGGCTTGGGACAGAGCCATGTAATCCATTGTATCGTCTCCTTTTCGGTTGATCGGATGAATGTAAAAGCATTATAGCATGGCCCTGCGGGAAAAACAAGTGTCCGCATGAAACAATCATTTGCCCGCCTGGCGTGCCCATCTTCGGTCATTGCACCGCTTTCGCCGGGCACTGGCGGCCCGTGTGGTCGATGGTGTAGTCGCAGGTCAGAAGGATCTTCGAGATCGGCACGATCTGGTAGCCCTCGGAAAGGAGATAGTCGAGGATGCCGGGCAGGGCTTCGGGCGTGTGCTCGCCCGCGTTGTGGAAGAGCACGATCGAGCCGCTCGTGACCTTGCTCGTCACGCGCTTTGTGATCTCGTCGGCGGAAATGCCCTTCCAGTCGAGCGAATCCTCACCGGCAGCGGCTGGAAACGCCCGCGCCGCGCGGCATAGACGAGCTGCCCCGCGCATATGCTCTGGCAGGAGGAGAGAGCCATGACCGTCATCAACACGTATTCTTCGCCGGATGAGACGTATCGCGCGTCGCGCTTTCAGGCGCTCTGCCGCCGCTGCATCCTGCTGCTGCGCGCCCGCCGCGCGCGGGGGCAGCGGTGATGGACGCCATCTACGCGCGCCAGTCCGTCGATAAAAAGGACAGTCTGTCCATCGAGGGGCAGATCGCCCTGTGCCGCCGCTATGCTTCTCCCGATGCACTCATTTTTCAGGACCGTGGCTTTTCGGGCAAAAACACGAAGCGCCCGGCCTTCACCGAGCTGATGCGCGCCGTGGAGGACGGGCAAATCAACAGGATCGTCGTCTACCGGCTCGACCGCTTCAGCCGCTCGCTCGCCGATTTCAGCGCGTTGTGGGAGACGCTGCAGAAAAACGGCGTCGCCTTCCAGTCGGTCACGGAGCAGTTCGACACCTCGGGCCCCATGGGCCGCGCGATGCTCCATATCGTCATGACCTTCGCCCAGCTCGAACGCGAGACGACCGCCGCGCGCGTGCGCGACAATTACCGCCACCGCGTGTCGCTCGGCGCATGGCCGGGCGGTCCCGCGCCCTACGGTTTCGCCCTCGTGAAGAGTACGCGCGGCGGCAGGCGCGTTTCCTCGCTCGTGCCGGACGAGCACGCGGAGACGGTGCGGCAGATCTTTGCCGCCTATCTTGCGCCGGAGACGACGTTGCGGGGGCTTGCGCGCTCGCTGAATGAACAGGGTATGCACGGCCCGAAGCGCGAGACCTGGGACAACGTGACGCTCTCGCGCATCCTGAAAAATCCGGTCTACGTGCGCGCCGACCGGGCCGTGTACTGCCATTTTCTTGCACAGGGCGTGCAGATTGTGCAGCCGCCGGAACGCTTTGACGGCGCGCATGCCTGCCTTTTGACCGGAAAGCGGGACCGCAGCGGCGCGAACGCGGCGGAGCGCGTCCTCAGCCTTGCCGCGCATGAGGGGATCGTTCCATCGGCGGTCTGGCTGCGCGTGCAGGATAAGCTCGCGGGGCAGGCGCAGCTGCCGCGCGCGAACGCGGGCAAATATTCGTGGCTGACGGGCTTGATGAAGTGCGCGAAGTGCGGCTACGCCGTAAAGGTCAACTACTTGAAGCACGAGGGAAAATGCCGTCTTGTCTGCTCGGGGCGGTCGAACCTCTCCGCCTGCGACGCGGAGATCAGCATCGACCTGCGCGCGCTGGAAGCGCACCTGATACCGGAAATTCAGCGCCTGTTCGACGCCTGCCCCGCCGGGGACGCGCTGGCGGAGGACGGCGCGCGGGCGGAAGCCGTGCTGGATATCGAGCAGAAGATCGCGCGCCTTGTGGACGCGCTCGCGGAGAGCGGCGAAGCCGCCGCGCCGTACATCGCCGCTCGGATCGGCGCGCTGCACATAGAGCGCGAGCGGCTGCTTTCGCCCTCGCCGCGTCCCGCGCCGCCGCAGCGGTTCGATTTTGCCGCGCTTACGTTCGAAGAAAAAAAGCTCGCCGCCGCCGAGCTCATCGAGCGCATTGAGCTTGCGGGCGAATGCGCGAACGTCATATGGAAAGCCTGACCGCCCCGCGCGAATGCGCGAAGCGGTCAGGCTGATTTGTTATGCTTTTTTCTTTGCGGCGGAACCGTCCGGCTTCATCAGCTGCGCGCTCAGCAGCGCGACGAGCGGCACCGTGAGGATGATGCCGATCGAACCGGCCACGCCGCGGATCATCTCCGTCGCGATGGCGTCGGTGTTGAAGATCTGGATGAAGGGATAGTCGTAGATCTGCAAAAGCAGCAGGATGTTGAGCGACGAACCCGCGAAGGCCAGAATCAGCGTGTTGGCCATCGTGCCCATTGCGTCGCGCCCGATGTTCATGCCCGAGCGGAACAGCGCCGCACGCGGCAGCGCCGGGTTCAGCTCGCGCAGTTCCCAGCAGGACGAAGCGATCGACATCGCCACGTCCATCACCGCGCCGAGCGACGCGATCAGAATGCCGCTGACGAACAGCCCGCTGACGTGCAGATCGTACTCCGTCGCGCGCAGCACCAGCTCCTCGGCTTCGGAGAGGTTGAAGCCGTTGAGCGGCGAGATCGTCCCGGCCAGCGCGGCGAAAAGGCCCGCCGCCGCCACGCCGCCGATGCAGCCAAGGCTCGCGCACAGCGTTTTTTTGCTCCAGCCCGTCAGCAGGAAAAGGGAGGAAATGGTTGTGAGCGCCACGATCAGAATCGCCGTCAGCACCGGGTCCGCGCCCCGCAGAATCATCGGCACCTGAATGAACCAGAGACTTGCGAGCGTGTAGGCAAGGCCCAGCAGCGCCATAAGGCCCTTCTTCCGCCCGATGATGACGAGCACCGCCGCGAAGATAAGCAGCATGCCCATCAGCATGGTGGCGCGGTCGTAGTTCGGCACGGAGATGATGTACGGCTCGCCGTTGTCGTCAAGATCGAGCCGGACGACGATCTTCGTGCCCACGTGCGCGTCCACGTTGGTGTAGATCGTGAGGTAGTTGACCGTTTCCAGCACCAGACCCTTCCACTCGCCGTTCAGCAGCTCGACTTCAAGGTACTGCTGGCCGATGCGGCGGCCCTCGGTCCAGTCCTGCACCTCGGCGTCGTCCTCCAGAACGTCCGTCACGCGCGCGATGGCGAACATGCGCTTGCGCGCCGCCGTTTCGTCGCGCTCGGTGTCGGTCCACTGTAAAATAGCGGCCCAGAGCACCATCACGAGGACCAGCCCCAGCGCGATGCCGATCTCTATCGCGCGCTGACGCGTCAGCTTGAATTCCATTCTCTTCATGCGTTCTCCTTTGCGGTATCATGTGGGGGAAAAGGACGCCCCGCCGGTAAGATACCGGCGGGGCGCACTCAAAAGGGTTTAGCCTTCCAGATAGCGGTGGATGATCGCCGCGACCTGTGCGCGGGTCGCGCTCGCCTTGGGCGAGAGCTTGCCGTCAGCGCCGTTGATCAAACCCTTGCCGACGGCCCAGTTCATTGCCGGGACCGCGTAGGCGGAGATCTGATCGGCGTCGGTGAAGCGGGAGAGGTTCTGCTCGAGCGTCACCGCGGACATGCCCTTGTAGACCGCGTAGCGGTACAGGATGGCCGCGAGCTGCTCGCGCGTCACAGGATCGTTGGGACCAAACGCGGTCTCGCTGTAGCCCGTGACGATGCCGTGCTCGGCCGCCCAGGCGACCGGCGCGCCGTACCACGCGTTCGCGTCCACGTCCGTGAACTTGGACGCGCCGCTGACGGCGGGCTTATTCTCCATGCGGTAGAGGATCGTGACGATCATGCCGCGCGTGAGCGTCGCGTTCGGCGCGAAGGTCTCGGCGCTCACGCCGTCCATGATGTCGTTCTCGTAGACGTAGGACACGTCGTCATAGAACCAGTCGTTCTTGCTCACGTCCGTGAACTTGAAGCCGTCCGTGGGCTTGTCGGGCGTCGTGGGCGTGGAGGGCTTGCCGGGATTGACCGGCGTGACAGGGCCGACGGGCTGGTCGGCGCCCTTGGTGCAGACGATGTCCGCGCGGTCGCGGATACGGATGCGCGGGTAGACGGGCGTGCCGTCGTTCAGGACGAAGGTGTTGTCGTAGGAGGCAAGGCCCACGGCCTCGACCGTGTAGCCGACCTTGGCGTCAACGACCTCAGTGTCGGGCGTGATGTAGCCGTCGATGAAGATGCGCGTCTCATTGCCGGCGCTGTCCTTGACCATGATGGTCTGGATCTTGCCCTCGGCGCTTTCGACCTTGGTGATCGTGCCCTTGATCTTCACGAGCTCGCCGAGCACGGAGCTGTCGTTGACCTGCGCGGCGGTGACGTCCTTCGGCGTCACGCTGTAGCCCTCGCCAATCTTGGTGATCGTCGTGACCTGCAGCTCGATCTCGCCCTGATAGAAGTCGGTTTTGCCGGTGATGCGGACCTTGTCGCCGACCTTGAAGTCGCCCGCGACGGGGAAGGCGTTGATGCCGCCGGTCTCATCCTGCACGTAGATGCAGTCGAAGAACGCGGTGTTCTTGTCGTAGCCCGAGGCGTTGGAGGTCACGATGCCCTCGACGGTGAACTTGTAGCCGCTCTCGGTCTGCTTGCGCACGGTGTCGATGTCGGTGATCTTGGTCTGGTTGAACTGGGAGACGAGGTTTTCGCAGATCTTGTAGTTGGAGTAGTTCTTCTCCGCCGCGTTATCGACCTGCGCCTGCACCTCGAAGTTGGACATGAAGGCCGCGCCGGAGACGATGACCTGGCCCTTGCCCGCGAGCTGCTCGGTCGCCATCACCATCAGGCGGTTGTCGCCGTCGGCATAGGCGTACTTCGGGATGCCCGCGCCGCCGAGACCGTCCTTATCGACGTCCACGGAGTAGGTCGTCGCATGGCCGTAGACCACGGGGCTGACCGTTGCGGGCAGCGTGGAGGTGGCATTGCCGCTCTCGTCCACAGCGTAGACGGACGCGCCGCCGTAGTGGCTGAAGCGCTCGGTGTAGAGCTTGTCATAGGGGTGGTCGGGATCGACCTCAACGCCCGCGAGCAGCGGATTGTCCATGTTGTAGGAGGAGAAGTAGAGTCTCCACTTGTCCACGCCGTCGGCCGCGGAGCGGACGTCGTCATAGGTGGCGTCATCGCTGATGCGCAGGTGAGAGCCGAGCGTTTCAAGGATCTCATTCTGCGTGGCGGCCATGTGCTTGGTGTTGGGGTTGCTCTGGATAACGTCGTAATTCTCGTAGTTGTCGGACCAGCCGGCGAGGATCACGGTGCCGCCGTTGTCGTTGAACGCCTTGATGGCGGCCAGCTCGTCGGCGGAGTAGGTCTTCGGGTCGCTCTGGGCCGCAGCAAGACGGCGGGAGGGCGCGGTGAAGATGATGGCCTTGTACTTGTCGCTGCCGCAGGCCGCGATCAGCTCATCGCTGGTCTTGAGCTCCACGGTGCGCACGGAGTACTCCGCGGCAAGGTTCGAAAAGTTGCCCATCGAATCCTTGTAGTTGCCCGCCACATACTCGTTGTAGTGGGAGGCGTCGATGCCGATGTAGACAAGGTCGGCGGCGTTGGAAACGTCCAGCTCCACGCTCTTGGTGAAGGTGTACTCCTTGCCGTTCTGCTCGAGCGTGGCGGCGATATCGATGGTGATGACGCGCGCCTTGGCCGGCGTGTACTTGAAGTCCACGGGGAGCGTGCTGCTCGCGGCGAGGGTGTAGCCGGTCGTATCGGTGCCGATGCTCTGGCCGTCGATGGAGTAGGAGATGGACTTGATGGTGGCCGCGGTGGTCTCGCTGTTGAAGAAGGTGGTGGTGATCGTCAGCTCTTCGTCGGTCACGGGCATGGACGTGCCGCACTCGGCGTTGGAGATGCCGAGACGCAGCGTCTCGCCGACCCACACGGGAGCGGTCACGGCGATATCGCCGTCGCCCTCGGTCACGCGGACGAAGTAGTAGCTGTAGTCGGGGGCGAGCTCGGTCGTGAGGATGCCGCCGGCCGCCGCGATCTCATCCTTGCTCCAGCTGTAGGCGACCTTGCCGGAGTTGACGACCAGCTCGACGGACGCGATGGAATCGGTCTTGTCGGGGTCGTAGACGGAGATATTGAAGTTCAGCTTCTCGGGCACCTCGGAGAAGATCGTGCCCATCTGCTCGCCGTTGACGGTGTAGCCGAGCTCAAGGTTCTTATCCTCGGTGGCGTACACGCGGTAGTTGCGGAGGGCCTCGTAGATGCCCTGCTCGGTGAAGTCGTCGGTCAGGACAACGTCGCGGGCGTCGTTGGCGTTGCCCCAGCGGCCCTTGTGGTTATCCTGGTTGTTGGTGGGAGCGACGTGCCAGCCCTTGTCGAGCGCCATGATGTACTGCTCGTAGCTGGGATAGTAGCCGCCCGCGCCGATCTGGCCCTCGCCGTTGCCGACCTCGACGGTGTACATGCGGCTGTCGATCACGGGATCCCAGTAGGCGAAATCCTTGAAGTTGCCGAACGTCGTGCCGGGGTGGTTGAACTGGCTGATGGAGTCAGCGCCTTCCTCCTGGGAGAGCAGCGCGTAGTAGGCCTTCATGCCCGCGTCGTCGGTCTTGTTGTTGAGCGTGGAGTTGTTGCGGGAGACGACGCCCGCGGTATTGAAGGTGTTGATGTGGCCGGGACCGCCGGACCAGGTCATCTCGAAGCCCGCGATGGCGACGAGGTCGCTGTTGGCGGGATCGGCGTTGAAGTCGGCGACGGTCTTCTTATAGGTCGCCCAGCTGTGGCTCGCGTCGGAATCCTTGACGAGGGACGCGTCGTACAGCGCGGCTTCCACGTTGGGGTCATTCTTGCTGTCGAAGTAGTTGGAGTGGTCGGTGAAGGCGACGAACTGCACGTTCGCGCTCTCCGGCAGGCTGCGGATGTAGCTCAACGCGCTGTCGAGCGTGCCCGCGCCGTCGGAATACTGCGTGTGGGAGTGCAGCTGGCCGAAGTAGAGCTGGAAGGCGGACGTGCCGACCGTGAAGCTCCAGCTGGCCGCGGTGGACTTGCCGTCCGTGCGCGTGACCGTCAGCGTGACCTTCACTCTGCCGTCCGCGAGGTCGGCGGACGGGGTGTAGCTGACCTTGCCATTGGCATAAGCGGCGTTCACCGTCTCGTCGTTGAGCTTGAGCTCGACCGTCGGGTTCTCACCGGCGTTGGCGACGTCCGCGGAGATCACGGGGCGCTTGTTATCGCCGGTCTGCGCGCCCTGCGCGGGCGTCAGGTTGGAGATCACGGGCGCGTCAACGATCTTGACCACATAGGACGCTCTCGCTTCGTTGCCCTTGATGTCCTTGAACGCAAAGGTCAGGGTCATGGTGTCGCCGGCCTTCGCGGCTTCGGCGATGTCGGCTGCAAAGACCGTGATGTGGGCCTCGCCCTTGCCGGAAGTGAAGCCGTCAAGCACTTCCACATCGGTGCCGCCCTGAACGCCGCCGATCAGCTCGCCGTTCGCGCTGCGGACGCTGTACTCGATCCACGGATCGTCGATGGCGTAGACCGTGTCGATGCTGAGCGTGAACTCATAGTCCGCGCCGACATAGGCGTCGAGCATGGTCTCGGGGAAGGTGATGGTGGGCTGAACGACCAGGCCGCCGTCCACGTTCACACCCTCCGCCACGGGATAGAAGAAGAAGGAGTAGATCGTGTAGTCGGTGACGTTGTACATGCTGTAGGTCTTGAACGCGTCGGAGTAGTATTCAAGCCACTGGCTGTGGCCGCTGTACTTGGCGGTGCGGCTCTCCATCTCGTAGCCGCCCACGCCGCCGGAGCAGGTGCGCACGAGCCAGTCGGCGTCGTCCGCGCTCACGCCGTCCTCGGAGAAGTCCTTGCTGTAGAAGGCGTTGTTGCCCGTGCCGTTGGAGCAGAGATAGCCGTAGGCCTCGCTGTAGAAGCGCAGGTACTCGCCGTTCTGCTCGACCGTGAACACGACCGCACCGTTTTCGGGCGTGGCCTTGCCGTCGGCGATGACCGCCGCAGCCTTTTCGATGGACTGCTGGTCATTCTCCGCGGCCAGCACGGCCCCGGCGTTCTGGTTGTAGATCACAAACTTGTCGCCGGGCTTGGGCAGGTCGGTGGAGGGGGTGTCGGAGCCGCCGTCATCTGCGACCAGATAGAACTGCTGGGCAAAGAGCGCTTCGTCGCTGATCTTGCTGTAGCTGCTCCAGTTGCTCTTTTCCGCGTACCACTCGAGGTAATTGCCGCGCACCGCGTTCTGGATGTAGAAGCAGTTCTCGGTCGCCGCCGGGGTAACGTTCCACGCGGTGTTGACGTCATCGAGCGGCGTGCTGCCGTAGCTCGCACCCATGGAGAGCTTCTTGCCCTCGCTGGTGGAGAAGGTGTACGTGCCATCGGCGTTCACGCCGACGGTCCAGATATCCGCCTTGGTGTAGCCGGTGAGCTTGCCGTCCGCGAGCGTCACATCGGTGCCCTTGTTATAGAAGCCGGTGTACTCGGTGGAGAGCGCCTTGCCGTTGGCGGGGTTGAACACCACAACGGTATCGCCGTCGGACAGGCTGGTGACGATGCCGCTCTTGCGAACCTTGTAGAACGCCTGAGCGAAAAGCGCTTCGTCGCTGACCTTGCTGTAGGTGCTCCAGTTGCCCTTTTCCGCGTACCATTCGAGGTAATTGCCGCGGACCGCGTTCTGGATGTAGTAGCAGCCGTCGGTCTGCGCCGCGGTGACATTCCAGCTCTGGTTCACGTCATCAAGCGGGGTGCTGCCGTAGCTCGCGCCCATGGAGAACTTCTTGCCCTCGCTGGTGGAGAAGGTGTACGTGCCATCAGCGTTCACGCCGACGGTCCACACATCCGCCTCGGTCCAGCCGGTGAGCGTGCCGTCGGTCAGGGCCACGTCCGTGCCCTTGTTATAGAAGCTGCTGTACTCGGTGGAGAGCGCCTTCATGTTGGCGGGGTTGTAGATGACCACCTGCTCGCCGTCCTTGAAGAGGGTGCTCGGCGTGGGATCGGGATCCGGGCCCGGGTCGGGCGTGGGATCGGTGCCCTTGTCCACCACGAGGTAGAACTGCTGCTCGAACGCGTCGCCCGTGCCGGTGTAGGCGCTCCACGTGTTGTAGTTGGCCTGATACTGCATGCGGTACTTATCCGTGCGGGCCGCGTTGTCAATGTAATAGACTGCGTCCTTGCCGTCCACCGCTGTAATTTTCCAGTTCTGGTTCACGTCATCGAGCGGCGTGCTGGTGTAGCTTTCGCCCATGGCGAGCTTCTTGCCCTCGCTGGTGGCGAAGGTGTAGGTGCCGTCGTCGTTGATGCCGACGGTCCAGAGATCGCTCTCGCTCCAGCCGGTGAGCTTGCCGTCCGCGAGCGTTACGTCGGCGGCAGTGTTGTAAAAGCCGCTGTACTCGGTGGAGAGCGTCTTGCCGTAGGCCGGGTTGAACACGACGACCGTGTCGCCGGCCTGCAGATCGCTCGCAGCCACAACGCCGTTTTCACGCGCCGGCTCGGCGGAATCGAGCTTGTAGAGCGTGATCGGCTGCTGATTGGACGCATACGCGCTGAACAGCTTGCTCGGATTGTACTGAAGAATATTGCAGCCATTTTCTCCCTGAGCCACAATACTGGCAGTGCCATCATCGGAAATCTCAATCTTCCAGGAAGAGTTATCCGTGATCGTTGCTTCTGTTCTCAAATAATTCTGGTTTTTGCTTACGCCCTGGTCCTTGGACTGTCCGGCAGCATACAAATAGCCGGACTGGGTTTCCGCATCGGCATAAAAGGCGAATGTTCCGTCTTTTGTGCCTGCCGCTAAGGTCAGTTCCTGAACAAGATCCGTCAAGATCAACTCGTTGTCAGACTTGGTGATCTCAACAGCCTCGCGGTTGTTGGGCTTCTGATTTGTGCCTAAGGCATAGTCGTAACCTTTGGCTGCAATCACGACTTTGTCGCCGATCTTTAAGGTCGATGCATCCGTTACGAGTGTTGCCTTCGCGCCGCTGCTATCTGCGAACACGGCGGTCGGCAGCAGGGATACTACCATGACCAGCGTGAGCAGCAGAGAACACCAGCGCCTCAGCTGTTTCCTCATTTGCATTTCCTCCTTCGTCATTTCGGCGGTGCGTCCGCGGGACTGCCATAACCTATCTCTCCACCGTCCCTGTGTCCGCCGCCGATTGTACTGCACAGTATATCATGTTTTTGGCGGAAAGACTATATCCGATCGCACTTTATCCCGCAAATTTTTGTAAATCTTCGGTAAAAGCCTGAAAAATACGAATGGGACCATCATCGGCGGTACGCTCTTGTTTTGAAGGCAAAAAAGCGGTATAATACAATACTATCGGCTCAGGCTGAAAAGCGGAAGAAAAGGACACTGCCATGGAAGTTTTACACGAGATCAATCCGGCGCTGGAAGCTCTGGCGTATTTGGGAGCGCGGGCCAACGGGCATACGCTGCGCCGGATGGAGGAACGCTTGCAGGCGCGGGGCGTTCGAGGGGCGGAGCCCTTCCATCAGGCCAGCGCCGCCCTGCGCGAGCTGCTGGGGGAGCTGGACGAGGAGATCTCCCTCCCAGCGGAGAAGCTGAAGCGCCTGTTCGGGGACATCAAGGGCTTTCCCTACAGCACGACCGGCTCCTACAGTCCTGCGTTCCTTTTCGTCTACCCGATGCTTTCCCGGCGGCAGGACCTTGAAACGCTGGAGACGCGGGTGAAGGCGCTTACAAAGGACGAGGCGGCGCGGAACATCATGATCTCGCTGAGCCTTGAGGAGCAGTCCGGCCCCGCCGCGGGCGGCGCGGCGGAGCTCGTCTCGCGCGTGCTGGCGCTGACCATCCCGACGGAAAGCCGCCTGACGCTTCTGGAGATCCACCAGAACTACCAGACCCTGCTGCCGGAGATCATCGACTGCCTGCGCCCGGTCATGGCGGCGCTGGAAGCGCGGCGCGGGCGCATCCGTGAGATCACGGAGGGCTTCTGCCGGGAGGTGGAGACCATCGGCGCGGAGAACTACCTGCGCGAGACCTCGAGCCTTGCCATCACGCCGGAGGTGCGTTACCACCTGATCCCCTTCCTGATGGGACCGGACACCAACCTCTCCATCGAGCGGGAGGACGGGAGCGTCCTCATCTACTGCGGCATCCTGCGCCTGACGCTGCGGCGCATTCTGGCGGCGAACAGCAGCGTGACGCAGGTCTACGACGCCATCCGCGCCATCGGCGACAAGACCCGCTTTGATATCCTCTGCTATCTGCGCGACCACCCGGCGGCCTACGGCCAGCAGCTGTGCGACCACTTCGGACTGGCGCGCAACACCATCCACCACCACATGAGCAAGCTCGTGAACGCGGGGCTCGTCACCTGCCTTGTGGAGGGGAACCGGACCTATTACACGACCGATCAGGAGCATCTTTCGTATCTCCTTGACGAGCAGCGGCGGCTGCTCATCGGCGGGGAGGATGGCCCGGCGGAAAAATAGAAAAAAGGAGCACCCCCGGTGAAGCAAAGCTTCGCCGGGGGCGCTTTTTTGCGCCCTTCAAAAAGCGGCAGGGCCGACGGAATTCCGGCGGCCCTGTTGGGTTATAGGGGGGATGGGATCAGTTCTGCACGTTCTTGCAGAAGCGGCTGAGCATGGCGGCGACCTGCGCGCGGCTGGCCGGGCTCTGGGGGGTCAGACGCTTTGCCGCGTCGCCCTGCAGAATGCCGGTGCTGACGCTCCAATCCATCGCGCCGAGCGCGTAGGAGGAGATGGCGTCATAGTCGGCGAACTCGCGGATGGCCATGCCGCCCTGGGTGGTATCGTAACCCTTGTACTGGGCGTAGCGATAGAGGAAGGCGGCGATCTCCTGACGGTTCACGGCCTGATCGGGACGGAAGCTGCCGTCGTCAAAGCCCTTGGCGATGCCGTTGGCGCTGGCCCAGGCCACTGCGTCGGTGTACCAGGTGTTTGCCGCCACATCGGTGAAGGAAGCCTTGCCGGAAACGGCGGGGCTGCCGTCGAGACGGTAGAGGATGCTGACGATCATGGCGCGGCTGGTGGTCTGGTTCGGGGCGAAGAGCGTGGCGCTCACGCCCTGCATCAGGCCCTTTTCATAAACGTCCGAAACGGCGCTGTAGAACCAGTCGTTCTGAGAAACGTCCGTGAAGGGGAAGGAGGGGGTCTCCGGCTTGTCGGGCTGCGAGGGGCGGCTCGGCTTGCTGGGGGTCACAGGCGTCACCGGCGCGTCGTTCCACTTGGCGTAGAGCGTCAGATCGTGGAGCACGGGCGAAGTGAAGTCGTAGGCGGTCTCAAGGCTCTCGTCCGTGCACCAGCCGGCAAAGGTGTAGCCGGAGCGGCTGGGCGCGGCGGGCTCGCGGGCGGTGTCGCCGTGGGCGACGGTCTGGCTCGCCACATAGGAGCCGCCGCGGGAGTCGAAGCGGACGGTGTGGCCCTCGCCGGGCAGCACCTGCACCACGCAGTAGGCGGTGACGCTGGTGTTGATGTCGGTCGAGACCTTGATGTAGGCGTAGCCGGGCTCGTGGGCGGTGACGACGCCGTTTTCATCCACCGTGGCGACGGCGGGGTTGAAGGAGGTCCAGCTCAGCGCAGCGTCCGCCATTCTGGTGGGGGTGGGATAGAGCGTAGCGTTCAGCGCGAGCGTCTCCGCTACGCGGAGCGTGACGCGTTTGTCGTCAAGGCGCAGGATGCTGGCCTGAACGGGCAGGCAGACCACGGCGAAGCGGATGCTGTACTGACCGTCTCTGGAGGTGGCGGTCAGATAGCTGACGCCGGGCTCGGCGGGAGTGTAATAGGCGACGTTCTTGATCGCGCCGTTGACGCTGACGTCCTCGGCGGTCTCGAGCGTGCCGCTGCCGTCCGTCACGGTCCAGTTGAAGGGACCGTAGGTGCTGTCGGGACGGTCATAGGTAGTGCCGGAGAGCGCGCCCGCCGGATTGCCGGGCTGCTCGACACCGTCCGCGCGGATGACCACCGTGGAGGACGAGCCGTAGGGCGCGGACACGGTGATCTCGCCGGTCGTGCGGTCATAGGTGTAGCTGTTGTACATGCTGTTTTCCGTCAGCTCGTACTCGTAGCCGTAATCATAGCGGTAAACCACATGGATAGACTCCGGCAGGGCGTAGCCCTCGGTGTTCACCAGTTTGCCGCGCCAGGGCTCATTGCCGGAGAGGACATAGTCCGGACCGTCGAGCACAAGGCCAGTGGCGGCGGTGAGGGGATTGTCGCTGCCGCCGGAGACATAGCCCTGCGCGGTGCAGAGCTTCACATCCGAGAAGGAGTGGGTCTGGCGGTAACGGGCGATGAGACTCGCGGTCTCACCGGCATTGACATAATAGGTCTGCTCGTTGTAGTAGGCGTCGGACTGCAGATCGTCCTGATCGGAGGTCTGGTAGAGGTCCTCCCAGTCGAAGGTCATGGTCCGGGTGACGCCGTTGATGGTAACGTCCAGATGGCCGCTGCCGGCGGGGATCTTATCCTCGGAGGACTGATAATTGAGGTCGATCAGGCCTTCCAGCGCGCTGCTGCTGTTCTGGGAGACGCTGACAAGGCCGGCCCAGTCGGGATCGTCCTCATAGACGAGCCACTGGTTCTGGTAGATCTCCACATCGGCGGGCTGCAGGTCCACGACGCGGACGGTGATGGCGCCGTTGGGCTTGAGACCGGAGAAGTGATCGATGGAGAGCTTGAAGTCCTTCACCTCCGTGGAGGCGGCTTCCACCGCCACGACGCACTGGGCGGAGGAGACGCCGTTGGAAACGGTGATGATGGCCTGACCGGGCGCGACGGCGACCACGTGGCCGAACTCATCCACCGTTGCGACGCTGGGATCGCTGGACGTGCGGGTGATGGCGGCCGAGGAGCCGGTGTTGTTGTTCACGCTGAGGTCAAAGCTCTCGCCGGGGTGCAGGCGGGCGGAGGTCTGCGACAGGGTCAGACCCTCGCTTGCGTCCACCTTGATGGCGTAGGTGCGGTCGTTTGCGGCATAGTCGCCGCAGGAGAGATAGACGTTGCCGGTCCAGGTGTAGCTGCCGCGGTACTCCGTCACATCCGCGGTGAAGGTGAAGGTGTGGGTGTCGGCATCATAGATGCTCTCGGAGTAGAAGGGGTTCAGAAGGTCGATGTTGTACTCGGTGACCTCGCGGCCCGTGGAGTCGGTATAGGTGCGGCTCACCTGGGGATGGACCGCCACGGAGGCAAGGGAGCCGTCGCCGTCGTAGACGGTGCCCTCCATGTAGGTGCGGCCGTCCTTCTGATAGAAGGTCACGGCGTTGTTTTCAAGCTTGGGCGCTTCGGTGTCCACCAGCACGTCGAAGGAGAGAACGTCGCCGCTCTTGTCCATCTTGTGCCCGTTGAAGGTGGGCTCCTTGCCGTCCACGAAGGACTCAAAGTCCGTCACGGGGCGGCCGAGCTCGTCGTTGTCCACGGTGTCGCCGTAGTCGCCCTCACCGTAGGCGGTGATGGTGTAAACGCACTGCGTGCCGTTGGGCAGGACGCTGCCGTTTAAGTCCGTGCCGTCCCACGCGTCCGTGAAGTAGTAGAGGGACATGGGCAGGACAACGCCGTAGCTGGCCTGATAGACGCTGCGGGAAACGTAGGTATTGAAGGTGCGGAAGTAAAGCTCGTTGGTGTCCTTGTTGCGCACCTCGGTGACAAAGAGCTTCGCGTCGCGCAGCTGATAGAGCTCGATATCGTCGATGGCGTCAAAATAGCCGCTGCCGTCCGGGGAGATGGCGAAGTTTTCCTGATGGAAAACGGTCTGCTTGCTCTCGGCGGCGATGTCGGTATCGAAGATGTTCTGGCCCAGGTTCAGGAAGTTGACCACTTCGCCGGCGTTGCGGATGGTGCTGCCGACGACGTTCATGCCCAGGCTGTAGTCGTTGTTCATCACGTTCTCGCCGTCCTGAGGCGTATCGAACCAGTTGGTACGGTCGAGAATGGGCGCGGCGGTCCAGTCGCCGAGGAACGCCAGCAGGGGAAGACCGATCTGCGGCGCGGAGCCGTCCTCGGCGGTGAGGATCACAAAGCCCTCCACATAGGTGCCGTTGGGGAAGAGATCGCGGATGGCGGAGATCTCAGAAGTGCTGAGGGAAACGGTCTTATTGACCTGCGCGCCGCCGGCGGGGACGCTGACGCTGCCGAGGTCCACCTCGCGGATGAGAACGTCGCTGGCAAGGACCATGGTCTTGCCGTCCTGCTTCGTGGTATCCGGGCGCAGGAGAACGGCCTTCATGGAGTAGTTCAGCGTGCTGTTCGTGAGGTTCTCCACGCGGAAGGAGAGGTTATAGCTGCCGGTCCAGTCGGGATCGTCGCCAAGCTCCAGCTTGCCGACAAGCTTGCCGTCCACGCCGATGTAGGCGGGGGTGGAGATCGCGGCGGCCGCGTTCACAAGGCCCGCGCCCTGACGGCGGGGAGAGACGTACACGCCGTTTTCCTGCTGGGGCACGGCGGTGCTGACAAGAAGGTGGTTGGTGAGGTCGGCGTTGCCGGCGGCATCCTGCTGGGGATGCTCGGCCTTGACGTACTGCTCCACGAGGGCCGCAAGACCGGCCATGTGGGGCGTCGCCATGGAGGTGCCGCTCATCAGGCTGTAGGAGCCGGTGTAGTCATCATACTTTCCGGCGCCCTCGAAATAGCTGCTGTCCATCACGGTGGACCAGATGTTGCCGCCGGGAGCGGTGATCTCGGGCTTGAGCTCAAGACCGGAGCCGCTGCCCCAGGAGGTGAAGGAGGACATTTCGCCGCCCTCGTCCCAGGTGCTGAGCTGGTCCTGCTGGTGAACGGTGATATTGACCGCCTGTCCGGCGTTCAGCGCCTCGATCATGGCGGCGCCGTCCTTACCGGAGATGAAAGCGGAGGTCAGGGAGGTGTTGTCTGCGCTCATGTTGATGAGCATGGTGGCGGTGGGATCGCTGTCGTAGATCACGACGGCCAGAACGCCGTAGCTCTCGCCCATGTAGTTGGTGCCGGAGAAGCTGGTGGCGTTGTTGATCTTATCGGCAAAGGAGAGGGTGCTGCCGTCTGCGCTGCCGCGCTTGACGAGGGCGATGCCCGTCTTGCCGCCGTTGTAGCCGTTGTTGAATCCGGCGTTGTAGTAGTCCGAATAGGTGCCGTAGCCCGCGTCATAGACAGCGAAGCTCTGGCTCTCGGGGAACTTGTGCTTCATGGCGACCTCGTTGGGGTCGGAGAAGGGCACGGTGTGGCCCTGGCCCTGCGCGTCCGTCCAGCTCAGCACGCTCTGCATGTCGATGGTGCTGTTGATGGACGCGACCGCGAGGTTCGAGGGATAGACGGCGGGGGAGGACATCATGGAGATATCCGGGTCCTCGGCAAGGTTCAGTCCGCCCAGCTCGTTGCCCTGGGCGGGGGAGTTCTCGCTGTTGCCCGCGGCGGTCATCAGGATGACGCCGGCCTGCTCCAGGCGGGCATAGACGCTGTGGATGGCGGTATCGTCATAGGCAAAGCCGTTGTCGGAGCCGAGCGACAGGTTCACCGCGTCGGCGCCGAGGGTCATGGCGTCCTCGAGCGCGTTGAGGATGGCGCTTTCGGTCGCGCCGGAGTTGCCGCCGTCGGCAAACACCTTCATCATCATCAGCTGTGCGTCGGGCGCGACGCCGGAGAAGAGGATCTCGCCCTCATCGGTCCGGACAAAGCCCGCCACGGTGCCGGAAACGTGGGTGCCGTGGTTGCTGCCGCTGTTGCGCACGTTGACGTCACCGCTGATGATCTCGCCGGTGTAGGGGTCGGCGTCACCGGCGTAGTCGAAGGCGAAGGGGACCTTGCGGGTCTTGTACATGGCCTCGTCGGACGCGGCGCTGAGCTTGTTGGCGTTGAGCTCGCGGCCATTGAGGAAGGCCAGCAGGGATTCCTTCGTGTAGCGCAGGTCGCTGTCGCTGAGATCGGAGTAGAAGGAGTCGTCGCGGAAGGCTTCGTGCACGCGGCGAAGGCCGGTGACGTTCGCGTTGTCCTCGTCGCTCCACCAGCTCGAATACTCCATATCAAGGCCGGAGTCCACCACGGCAACGAGCATGCCCTTGCCGGTGTAGCCCTTGCTCCAGACCTCCTGCAGGTGGACCATGTCGTAGCTGTAGCCCGCCACGCCGGCGGTGGTCTGCGCGGGCTCGGGCTGGCTGTAGACGTGCTGCACGTGGGCGGACTTCACGCCGTCAAGCTGACGGATGGTGTCCAGCATGCCGTAGGGGGCGCGCACGGCCATGCCGTTAAAGAGCACGGTCCACTGGTCGGTGAGCTGGGGCGTGCCGGCGGAGATGCCCTCCGCGCTGAGCACGGCGGGCTGGGCCGCCTGAATTTCGGCGAAAACAGATCTCTGTTCCCGGCGAAGGGCGGCGTCCTGCGTTTCGGCGCGGCTGCCGGCAAGATAGGCGGCGACCTCCGCACCGACGGAACCGGCGGCCGTGCCCTGGGCGGAGAAGCTCTCCAGCAGGGGCGCGCCCTCCAGCTCCACGAGGACGGTCACCATGTCGCCCGGCTGATAGCCGGTGGGCTGGGCATCCTCCGCCGCGGCGGTATTCTCCGCGATGGCGTCCAGCCGGGGGGTGCCGCTGACTTCCTCCGCTTCCACGACCGATGCGTCGGCAGCGGAGCGATCGGCGGCCATGGCCGAGGGCACAAGGCCCAGCAGCATGACCAGCGTCAGCAGCAGTGCGATCACTCGTCTCATGTCAATATTCCTTCCTTTCTTAGTCCTCATGTTGCTGCTTTTGAACATAGGACAAATGTTGTTCTATCAATATGGGACAACTATGGCTATTATAGAAACTTTCTACAACATTGTCAAGCGCTGCGCGGCCAAATTTTCAGATCCGTATCGTCCTTTCGCCGAGACTTTCGTAAATGCGGTGGGAGATGGACAGCACCGTGCGCCCCTCGGACGCGCGGCGCAGCGCTTCGAGCACGCGCGCTTCGGTCTCGGCGTCGAGGTTTGCGGTGATCTCGTCGAGCAGCAGCACGGCGGGGTCCGCCGCCGCGGCCCGCGCGATGGAGAGGAGCTGCCACTCGCCCTGCGAGAAGAGCCCGTCCGCGCAGGGCGTGTCGTAGCCGTTCGGCAGCGCGCGGATGACCTCGTCAAGGCCCGCGAGCTGCGCGGCCTTTTCCGCCATTTCGCGGCTGATGCGCGCATCCCCCAGCGTGATCTGGTCGAGCACCGTGCCCGGCACGCGGGCAAAGTGCTGCTCCACGCAGCCGATGCAGCGGCGGCGCTCCTCGTCCGTGATGGCGGAAACGTCCACGCCGCCGATGGTCAGCGTGCCCTGCTGCGGGCGGTAGAGCCCCAGCAGCAGGCGGAAGACCGTGCTCTTGCCCGCGCCCGTGCGGCCGACGAGCGTGACCTGCTCGCCCTGCCGGACGGTGAAGGAAAGGTCCGAGAGCACTGTGCGCTCATTGTAGCCGAAGGTCACGTGCGAAAGGACCACGTCCTCACGGGGGACCGCACCGCCGCGCGGCGCGGGCATGTCCCGCTCCGGCTGGGCGAGGAACGCGTCGATGCGCTTCACGCCTGCCATGGCGGACTGGATGGTCTGGATCTCCATGCCGAGGCTCTCAATGGGCGTGAAGATGCGCGAAACATAGTCGATGATCGTCACGGACGTGCCGACGGACATGCCGAACAGCGCCAGCACGTGCGCGTTTCCGGAAGCGGAGAGCAGCATCACCGCGCCGACCACCGCCGCGCTCAGAACGAGCACGACGGGGGAGTAGACCGCGTCGTAAAAGTTCGTGCGCTCGACGGCGGCGTAGCTCTCGCCGATGCGGCGGTCGTAGCGCCTTGTCATGTAGTCCTCAAGACCGAGGGCGTGGATGGTGCGGATGTTGTGCAGGGCCTCCGGCACCTGGCCGGAGATGGCCGCGACGGCGCGGCGGTTGTCGAGCTGGGCCGCGAGCATGCGCTTTTGCACATGGCGCGTAAAGACCGTGAGCAGCGGCAGCACGAGCAGAAGCAGCAGCGCAAGGCCGGGGTTCTTGACCGCGATGACGGCCAGGATGGAGAGGATGCGGCACGCATCCGCCGCCATCGAAATGACGCCCGAGGTGAACAGCGCTTCGACCGTGTCCACATCGCCGGAAAAGCGCGCGGCGATCTCGCCGGGGTCCTGCCCGGCGAGCGTGGAAGCGGGCAGGCGCGTCAGCTTGGCGGACAGGACCGAGCGCAGCGCATGGGTCATCTTCTGCCCGAAGACCTCAAGAAGCGTCTCCTGCGCCGAGGAGAGCACGCCCTCGAGCGCGAGGGAGCCGAAGTACAGCAGCGCCGCCGTAAAGATGAGCGGCGCGCCGCCGGTCAGCGTGTCGATGATGCGGCCGAGCAGCAGCGGCGGCAGGAGGGAGGCGAGCACCGAAGCCGCCGCGCACAGAAGCGTCATCACGCTGAGGAGCTTGTGCCCCGCCGCGGCGGAGCGGATGGCGGCGAACACGCCGGGATTCTTGTTTGCGTTACGCTTCATGTTCGCTTCCTCCCGTCTGATTTTCATAGAGTGCGCGATAGGCGGCGCTTTGCACGAGCAGTTCCCCATGCGTGCCGACGAGGGTCTTGCCGTCCTCCATAAAGACGATCTTTCGCATCTCAGGGAAGTGGTACAGCCGGTGCGAGATCAGGAAAACGACCTTATCGCGCGCGTAGACTTGCAAAGCAGCGAACACCGCGTCCTCCGTCGCGCGGTCGAGCGCGGAGAAGGGATCGTCCAGCACGAGGATAGGGCGCGGGTGGGCCAGCGTGCGCGCGAGCACCAGGCGCTGCGCCTGACCGCCGGAAAGGCGCACGCCGCTGCTGCCGACCACGGTGTCGAGTCCCTGCTCCATGGCGCGGACCTCGTCGTCGAGCGCGGTGAGCTTGAGAAAATCCATCGCGTCGCCGTCATCGCCGCAGAGGACGTTGGCGCGCACCGTGTCGTTCCACAGCTCCGGGTCGTGGCCGAGGTAGCCGACCGCCGCCGCGATCTCGCGCGGTGCAAGAGAGGAAAGCTCGCGCGAGCCTACGGTCACGGAGCCGCCGTAGGGCCGCTCGCAGAGAAAGACGCGCCCGAGCGTCGATTTTCCGCAGGCGACGGGGCCGGTGACGCCGATGATGTCGCCGGGCCGGGCTGAGAGGGTGAGCCCTTCAAAGATGGGCTTTCCGCCGTCGTAGGCAAACGAGACGTTTTGCAGCTTGACCTCCTGCGCAGAGGAAACGTCGAGCGATGCGAGCGGCGCGGGCTGCTTCATCAGCGGCTTGATGCGCTTCCACGAGACCTCCGCGCGCTGCACGGCGTTGAAGAGCTTCGCCGCCTTGGACGATTTGGTGGACATTTTCATAAAGCAGGAGAGAAACGTCGTGAACGCGGCGATATCCCACGCGCGCCAGCCCGTGCCGAGCACGTTTTTTGCGCCGAAGTACAGGATGAACAGCACGCTCAGGTTCGACACCGCGAGGTACAGCGGCGGCAGCGCCGACTGCCAGATGTTCGCGCGCACCGACGAGGTCTCGTAGGCGTGCAGCGTGTCCTCGTAGCGGCGCTCGCGCACGTCCTCGCAGCCGTAAACGCGGTAGGTGACGGCGTTTTTCGCGCGGTCGAGCGTGGCGGCGTTGAGCGCGGCGGCGGATTTTTTATAGGCGCTGCCCGCGCGCTGCACGGTCTTTTTCATCTTTTCCGCGCAGATGTAGGAGACCGGCGGGAAGATCAGGCACAGCAGCGCGAGCCGCCAGTCGTAAACGAGCAGCATCACGACGTAGCCCACGAGCGCGACGCCGGTGTCGAACAGCTCGGTCGTGAACTTGCGCATGCCCTCGGCGCAGTCGTCCACGTCGGAGATGGCCTTGGTCACAAGCTCGCCCGCGCCCTCGTCCTCGAGCGCGCCGCGGCTCTGGCGGACAAGATTGGCGTAGAGCACGCCCTTCATGCGGCGGTTGATATCGTTGGCAAAGCGGCGGACATAGAAGCGCTTGACAAAGCGCGCGGCCTGCACGCTCAGCGTTACGCCGACGTAGGCGAGCACGAGAACGGTCATCGCGCCGCTCGCCTGCCGCCCGCCGAGGATATCGGCAAGGCACTGGGCGAGCCGGCCCTCAAACCACGGCCCGGCCAGCAGGCCTACATTATAAATAAGGCCGGAGAGCGTGACGAACGCGAGCGGCAGCCACTCCATGCGGAAATAGGAGCCGATGCGGTCGGGGCGGAAGGAATCAGACTTTTTCATGCGCGTTCCCCTCTGCGATGGCCTTTAAATGCGGGAAGCCCGCGCGGCTTTCCTCCTTCGAGCGGCGGTAGAGCTTGTCGAGCGCGGAGAGGAAGGTCTCGCGCTCGGCTTCGTCAAGGCCCGCCATAAGATAGTCGTAAAAGGCGCTCTCGGCCTCGGCCTTGGCGTTGCGCAGCCCCTCGGCCTGCGCGGTCGCGTAGAGGAGGTGGCTGCGCCCGTCCTCCGGGTTCGGCTCGCGGCGAAGGTATCCCTTGCGCTCAAGGCTCGCCGTCCGGCGTGCGATGGCAGCCTTGTCGGAGTTGAGCGCGGCGGTCAGCTCCGACTGCGTGATGCCCGGATGGTGGCGCACGGCGTGGATGCAGTCGATCTCCGCTGTGCCGACGCCCTCGCGCCGCGCGGCCAGCAGGACGAGCCGTTCCGCTTCGCGGGCGATCTTCGTGATCTTTCTTGCAGGATGTTCCATATGCGTTCCCCGCTTTCTGAATTAGATTGTTGTAGATGCAACCATTAAGTTGCACCTACAACCTTTTTGCGGAAAGAATATAGCATGGAAAGGGCAAAAATGCAAGACGCGGCGGAAAATTTTCCGCCGCGGGCGCTTCCAGCCGCTGCCAGCGCTTCCACGTCCCACTGGATCGGCTCCATGCCGATCGAGCGGATGGCGGAGATGACATGGTCGTCGTACTCGCCGAAGGGGCAGCGGATGAGCGTCGGGCGCGCGCCCGTCAGCGCTTCGATCTTATCGTTGCAGGTGTTCACGTCCGCGATGATCTCGTCGGCGGAGAGGGAATTGAAGTGGTCGTGCGCGTTGGAGTGGTTTTCAAGCTCGTTGCCGCTTTCGACGATGGCTTTGGCCTGCTCGGGATACTGGTCGGCCCAGTTGCCCACGACGAAAAACGTGCACGTCACGCCGTATTCCTTCAGCACGTCGAGAATCTTCTGCGTGTTGTCCGCGCCCCAGGCGGCGTCGAAGGAGATGGAGCACACCTTCTGGTCGCGCTGCACGCAGTAGATGGGCAGCTGGCGCGTCGCCGCCGCGGCGCTGACGGCGGCGGGATAGTTGACGGCGGCAAACACGGCGACGGCCGCGAGCCCCGCCGCGGCCAGCGCCAGCCACTTGCGCCGGAGCACGAGAAAGCGCGGCGTGCGCCCGGTCTCCGCGGCGTGCTTTTTGGAACGGGTGATAGAAAAAAGCATCTGCATATCCTCCCTGATCGGTTTTGGTAGAGCCTATGCGAATGTTCCCGTGCTCATGCGAAGGGCGGCGCCGCGCGAAGAATCTGCGCAAAAAAACAGACAAGCCCCCGTCATCCCCAATGACAGGAGCCGTCTGCTGATTTGTGTGGGGCGCGGTGCGCCCTGGTATCATAAGGCCGATGGCCTTAAAACCTGCTGTTATTCGTTGCTCTCGAGCATGCGGTAGCCTACACCGATCTCGGTGAAGATATACTCCGGCGAGGCGGGGTTCTTTTCGATCTTGCGGCGGATGTTGGCCATGTTCACGCGCAGGATCTGGTTGTCCGCCTTGGCCTTGGGGCCCCAGATCTGCTTGATGAGATAGTCGTAGGTCAGCACCTTGCCCGCGTATTTGCCGAGCAGCGCCACGATCTTGAATTCGTTGAGCGTCAGGTGCACGTCCTCGCCGCCGACGAGCACATGGTGCTTGTCGTAGTCGATCGTCAGATCGCGCACGGTGAACTTGCCCGACTGGGCGATCTCGCCGTTGTCGAGCGGGGTGCGCGTGTGGCGGATGGCTGTGCGGATGCGCGCGAGCAGCTCGCTCGTGCCGAAGGGCTTTTCGATGTAATCGTCAGCGCCGAGGTCGAGCGCGGTGACCTTGTCGTGCTCGTGCGTGCGCGCCGAAACGACGATGATCGGCAGGTTCGACCACGAGCGGACCTCCTTGAGGATGGTCTGCCCGTCCATATCGGGCAGGCCCAGATCGAGGATGATGAGATCCGGGCAGTGCGATGAGATCATCGAGATCGCTTCCGCGCCGGTCTGCGCGACCAGCACGTCGAAATCGTTCGCGGTGAGTACCGTTGAGATAAAATTGCTGATGTTCTGCTCGTCCTCGACGACCAGGACCTTATCCTTCAATTTCACTTGTCTTGCCCTCCTCCATTGGCAGATAGAAGCGGAAGCATGCGCCGCCCGTCTCCTGATTTTCGGCGGTCATCGTGCCGCCGTGCGCCTTGACGATCGTGTAGCACACGGAAAGGCCGATGCCCATGTTCTTTTTCATGTCAAAATTGCTGCGCGACACATCGGAAAGCCCGCCCTTGAAGATATTGGCAAGCTTTTCCTTCGGGATGCCCACGCCGTTGTCGCTCACGGCAAAGCAGGCGCGGCAGCCCTCGCGCGAAAGGCGCACGCAGATCTCCGTCACGCCGTTTCCGTGGATGGCGGCGTTTTCCAGCAGGTTCATGATGACCTGGCGGATGAGCGTCGCGTCCATCGGGACCATGAGCACCTCGTCCGGGACCTCGACGGAAACGTGGATGCCCGGAAAGCGCTTGGAAAACTTGCTCACCGACACGGCGACGATCTCCTCCGCGGCTTCGCAGTCCTTTTCGATCTTGGCCTGGCCGTTGCTCATGCGCGTGATGGACAGAAGATTTTCGACCATGCGGATGAGCCACTGCGCGTCGTCGTTCACGTCCTGCAGAAGCCGCCTTTTCTGCTCGGGGGAGAATGAGTCGCCGTTGTCCAAAATCGCGGCCGTGTTGCCCACGATGCTCGTGAGCGGCGTGCGGATGTCGTGCGACATCGCGCGCAGAAGATTGGCGCGCACGGCTTCCTTCTCCGTTTCGATGCGGAGCTTTTCCTGCTTTTTGATCTGCGTGTTCATCGTGCTGATCATCAGCGAGACGGCGAGCATCGCAAGGAACGTGAGCGGGTACCCGGTGATGGTAAAGTTCAGTTCCCAGTAGGGATAAGTAAAGACATAGTTGACGAACAGAACGCCGGACACGGCGCTGAAAATGCCCCAGAAGTAGCCCTCGGTCCAGCGCGAGATGCACGCCACCGCCAGCACGAAGATGAGACTCACATAGTAGCCGCTGCCGTCGTCGATCTGGCGCAGCAGCGTGCACAGTACCGTCGCGAGGGCGAGACAGGCCGCCGTCAAAAGAAAATCGTACAGCCAGCGCAGCCGTGGGTCGGTGAGTTTCATGCATCCGTCCTCTCCTTTTTTCGGAACATTGCGCGGAGGAAAGGTTCCTCCGGCATCTTAACTGCATTATAACACAGCGGCTGCTAAGTTTGCGCTAAAATGCAAAATTTTATCCGGGTAGCAAAAAGAGCGGCTACGGGCCGCCCTCTCTGCTGTTAAAGGAAGAAGTGGAAATCTTGGTTAAATTCTGCGGATGCTGACGTTCGTCACATTCGCCATGCTGAAGCCCGGCTGCTGGGCAATCGCCGCCATGATGGCGACCTTGATCTCATCGGTCAGACCGTCGGCCGGAACGGCGGGAGCAGCAGGCACGGCGGCCGCGGCGGGCTTCGGCGCTTCGGGCTTGGAAAGGATCTTGCCCATGAGCATCGTGAGAAAGATGATGCAGGTCAGGCCCACGAAGGTGACGCCCATACCCATGACGACAACAAACACGCTGGAAACTTCCATTGATGGATACGCTCCTTTTATGTATTCTGGAGCCATTATAGCGCGCGGATTTTTCATATCAACCGCTTTGAAAGCCTCTTAACAGCGCGTTAGCGCGGGCACTTTTTCCTTTAACAGCGTCTTTATTTTTGTTTATTTTCCGTTAAGGACACGACCTTGAGCGTGCCGCCTTGCACGCGGAATTTGACGTCCCAGCCGCCAAAGCTCATGCCGTAAACGCGCGCGGGATCGTCCTGATACTGCGGGCGCGGGTCCTGCGCGAGCACGCCGAGCAGCGCCGCGCGCTGCCGCTCCGGGACGCTTTCAAGAAGCGCCGGCGCGCATTCGACGCGGATCGTCTCCTTCGCCGCGGGGGCAAAGCCGCCCAAAGCTTCAGGATGCGCGTCGGCATAGGGAAGGTAGGGCTTGATGTCGTAAATGGGCGTGCCGTCCATCAGGTCCGCACCCGAGACGATGAGCACGCTGCCGAGCCCTTCCTCGTGCGCAACGCCCTCGAGCTTCACGCAGGAAAGGCCGATGGCGTTCGGCCGGAACGGCGAGCGCGTGGCGAAAACGCCCATGCGCTCGTTGCCGCCAAGGCGCGGCGGGCGCACCGTGGGCGACCAGGTGTCGCGCACGGCGGCGGAGAACTGCCAGATGAGCCACAGGTGCGAAAAGCCCTCGATGCCGCGCAGCGCGTCGGCATTGCGGAATTCCGGCTCGAAGACGATCTTCGCGCGCAGCTCCGGCACAAGACCGCTCTGGCGCGGGATGCCGAACTTTTCGGGAAAATCGCTGCGGATGCGGGCGATGACCTTGATGCTGTGCTGTTCCATGAGCGATCCGTCCTTTGCTTATTTGAGCTTCATCGGCGTGAGCTGGAGATAGTCGTCCAGCGTGCCGTCGTGCAGGCAGCAGTCGATGATCTCGCGGCCGAGCGGGTCGAGATCGTCGGAGACGAACTGCTGCAGTTGTTCTTTAAAGAAGTCCGTGAGAATCTTCGCGCCCGCGTCATAGCCCTCAAGGCCGAGCTTGGACTGCGTCTCGGGCCGCAGGAAGGTCTGACGCACGAACTGACCGTCGAGCTTCATCTCGTCGAGCGCATAGCCAAAGAGCGGGCAGCGCGCGGGGACCAGATGCTTGGCGCGCACGAAGCCCAGATGGCGGGCAAGGTACTCGCGCGAGAGCCATTCGCCCATGAAGCCGACATGGTACGCGCCGATGTGCTGGTTGGGGATGAGCACATTCGTCGTCTTGGGCGCGGACATGATCTGCTCGAGCAGCAGGTTCGCCTGCGTGACTTTAAGGCCCGTGGCAAACGGCCAGTAGGAGCCGACGCCCTCGGCCTTCAGGCCGCTTCCCGCGTTCATGTCGGCGATGGAGGGGTTCTTGAACCCGCGCGGGGAAATCAGTCTCCACAGCCACGCGATGCTCTGCGGCACGACCTGCAGCATGCCCATCACGCCGTAGTTCGGGTCCTTGGCCGTGCTCGGCGGCATGCGCACGCCGAAGCTCCGCACGTCCACCTCGACCGGCTCCGTATCGGGCACGATGTTATCGACCATGCGGCGCGGCAGGATGACGCGCGGGTTCGAGCAGGGCTTGCCGTCCGATTCGATCACGTGCTCCCAGATCAGGCATGTCGAGCCCGGAACGCCGTCCATGTTGAAAAAGACCAGCGGCTCGCTCGGGTGGATGCAGATGCGCTCGTAAAGGGGACTGTTGCCGTAGGCATTCATGCCGTCCATGCGCAGAAACCACCCGTCCTCGGCGTCCAGGATGCGGAGCTTGCCGCTCTCGCTGTCTTGAAAGCTCTTGAGCGCGCAGGCCATGTCGTCGGCGATGGGGTGGATCTTGCACCCCTCGCCGAGCGTCATATAGTATTTTTCGCCCGTGACCGTGTGCGTGCCGATGAGCAGCCGGTCGTCGTCCTCGCGGTGAAAATCCTCGAGCATCTCGCTCTTGCCGCCGCCGGACGCGCCCTCGTGCATGAACACGACCTCGCACTCGTAGGGCGTTTCGATCATCGCCGCGCTCGTGTGGCAGCAGACCCAGCCCTCCTGCTCGCCGATATCGAGCAGCAGCGAGAAAACGCCCTTCTTCGCGCTGGGGCCGGGATAGAGGTTGTAGGCCCAGACCTCGTGCATGTCCTTCGAGCGGTTGTGCACCACGACCTGTTTGCCGTCAAAGTGCGTATGGCGGAAGGGCGGCGCGACAAAGATGACGGCGCGCGGCGCATAGTGATCGGGCAGGTCGTTGATGCTCATAAAGCCCTGCATATTGGCAAGCGACAGCGCGAAAAACGCCGCGTTGAGCGGGCAGACCATCAGGCTCGGGTAGCCGTGGCCGTTGGGACCTGCGGAAAAGGGCAGCATGATGATCTGCTGGTTGGAGAGCCAGTCGAGCGTTTCCTGCCGGAGAGATGCGAAGTCGTAGCCGAAGCGGTCCTTGAAACGGGGCTTGTCGGTGGGCAGATCGTCGCCGATGGCCATGCTGCTGGGGTCGCGGCGGCGCATGTAATCCTCCATGAAGTTCACAACGCAGCCGTTCTTGCAGCGAACGACCTCCGCCTCCTTCACCGTGCCCCTGCCCTCGATGGGGTAAACGACGTCGTAGCGGGAGGTGTGCGTCGGGCCGTAGGCCATCTCCTCGAGCTCATCCTTCGTCTCGGCATAGGCGATGCACTTGCATTTTTTCAGTGCCGCGGTGATCTCGGGCGCGAGGTCAAATTTTCCAAAATACGGGTCATACATTGAAGCGTCCCTCCGTTGGCTCAAAGAAAAAGATTAGCATAAATGCTACCACATCCGGCCTGCAAATGCAATAAAATCCACGGCGGGCTTTTGCAAAACCGGCGCTGTGCGTCCCCGGCGGACACGCCGGGGCAAGGAAAACGGCGCCCTGCTGCCGCAAAGCGCCGCCGATGGATATTTTATGAAACCTTGCGCAAAAAATTCCCGCCGATGCGCACGCCCTCCTGCACGATGAAAAAGGCGTTGGGGTCCAGCTCGCGGACCGTCTCCTGCAGCTCGGCGACCTCGAATTTCGACACGCACACGCAGAGAACGCGCATGTCGCTGCCTGTGTAGGCACCCTTGCCCTGCCAGTACGTCACGCCGCGGCCCAGGCGGGACATGATATTCTGCGGCAGCTCGGGGTCCTCGTCGCGCGTGAAGATGAGCACCTGCACACTGATGTTCTGCTGGTGGCCGCGGTCGATAAAGAGCGAGCAGAAGACCGTGTAGATGACGGAGTAGACGGCGGTCTGGATGTCGAAGAGCAGCGCGCAGGCCGCGTAGAGCAGCACGTTGAAGCTCATCGAAAAGCGCCCGACCGTGAAGCGGCTGCCGCGCTTACTCAGGCACAGGCCGATGATATCGAGCCCGCCGGTCGAGCAGCCGCAGGTGAGCGCAAGGCCGAGGGCGAAGCCGCACAGGATGCCGCCGACCACGCAGGCGGCGAGCCGCTCGTCAAGGATCGGCACGCCCGGCGCGGGGATAAGGCTTAAAAACAGAGAGGACGCGCCCACGCAGATGAGCGTGCGGACGAGAAAGCCGCGCCCGAGCTCCTTCCAGCCGATGATGAGCATCGGCACGTTTAAAAGAAAATAGAGGATACCGGCGATATCCACGCCCGCGGGCAGCGCCACGCGCTGCGCGAGCACCGTTCGGATGACCTGGCTCAGCCCCACCATGCCGCCGGAGTACAGCCCGGCGGGTACGATGAAGAGGTTGACGCCCAGCGCGTAGAGAAAGGTGGCGAGCACCGCGATCGCGACGCGCGAGCGCTCGTTTTGCATGGCCTTGTGCAGCATGGCAGCTCTCCTCGTTTCGCCCCGCGGCGCATCGGACGGCCCGCGGGGTCATTCGGTGTTTCCTTTATTATATGCCATAGCGCAGACATTTGTAAAGTCTTCTGCGCGCGCGGGAGAGCGTGCGCGAGACGGTGGACTTGTCCCGCCCGATGGCCGCGGCGATCTCGGTGACGGTCATGTTTTCCTCATAGCGAAGGCGCAGCAGCTCGCGCTGGCGTACAGTCAGCTCCTCCTCGCGGGCAAGGCGCAGATTGCGCTTGAGCCGCCTAAGGTCGCTTTCGTTGTCGGAAGCGTGCGCGGCGATCCACGCGGCCATGTCGCCGTAGAATTCGTTGTTGCGCATGCTATAGAGTGTACTTTTCACTGCGGTGATATCCCCTTTCATAATAATGCTGCGTCAGCTCCGCCAGCTCGCGCGACTGGCGCAGCAGCTGCTCGAGCTCCAGGATGCGCCGCGTCAGGCGCAGCCTTTCCTCGCTGTCCGCCGTGCGCGCCCGCTCGCGCAGGACCGTGATGCGCATGCGAAAGCGCAGCGCGTCCTCGCGGTAGAGAAACGACATCTGATAGAGCGTCATTGCGCGGTCTCCTCTCCGAGTATGTATTCAAAGGCCCGAAGCTCCTCGCGCGCAAAGCGCGGGAAGCAGTCCGGGCAGACGGCCTGTCCGTTGCGGTACCAGAGCGTTTCGCCCGCGCGGATCTCCTGCGCGCAGAGCGAGCAGACCGCGAGCGGGCGGTCCCTCCAGGCGGCGGTGCGCCGCCGATTTTCAAGATTCAAGAAATTTCCTCCTTTTTTTCAAAAACGATGCTTGACAAACAGAAGAAAGTCTGCTAACATACACTTTGTTGCTGCGATGCTGGTATAGCTCAGCTGGTAGAGCAACTGATTTGTAATCAGTAGGTCGGGGGTTCGAATCCGTCTACCAGCTCCACCGACAAAACAGCAGAACTGAATATGGGGGAATTCCCGAGTGGCCAAAGGGGGCAGACTGTAAATCTGTTGTCAGTGACTTCGGTGGTTCGAATCCACCTTCCCCCACCATTATCGAGCGGACGTTTTCGTCTGCTCGATATTTTTTTTGCTTGTCCCACAAATCAAAAATATCGAGCTGGCAGGACTGCCGACTCGATATTTTTTCTGTTTCTAATTGTCTTTTTTCTCTTTCAGCGCCGCGCGGGGCGGGCGGATCGGGCGGCGATCGGCGCGGCGTGCCTCCAAAAACAACAAGGTTTCTGTCAGCAGGATCAAGATATCACAAGAATCTTGCCATGTCAAGAATAAATTCACAAGATTCTTGTTAAAATTGATTGACAGAAACAAGCTTCTGCGCTAAAATGTGCACGAATCGGTCGAAGCTTGTCTGTTTTGGAGGTGTTCTGATGAGTTTTGGCGAACAAATGCGTCTGCGGCGCGAGGAGCTTGCGCTGTCCCGCGCGCAGCTGGCGGAAGCGCTCGGCGTGTCTCCCTCGGCCATCAGCAACTATGAAAACGACCTCAGCTCGCCCAAGGAGGAGATCCTGCTCAGGCTGTTCGACGCGCTGCGCGTGGACCCGAACTACCTCTACCGCGGCTCGTTCCGGGAGGAAACGCGCGCGCTCACGCGCGAGGAGCAGGACCTGCTCGAGGTCTACCGCGCGCTGCCGCCGCTCGGCCGCGAGACGGTGAAGGACCTGACGCGCTCGCTGCGCGCGCTGTGCAGCGCGCAGGAGACGGAAAGATAGCGCAAAATGTAGCGTTTTTGTGCGCGCAGGACTTGAATCGTTCACAAATGCGGCATATAATAACCACTCGGTAAAACGTAATGAACCAACTGGTAATATTTTCAGAAGAAGGAAGCGTATCCCCATGACAAAAATTGATATTTTCTCCGGCTTTCTTGGTGCTGGCAAGACCACGCTCATCAAAAAGCTGATCGCCGAGGCCTACAGCGGCGAAAAGCTCGTGCTGATCGAAAACGAATTCGGCGAGATCAACATCGACGGCGGGTTCCTCAAGGAGTCCGGCATCGAGATCTCCGAAATGTCCGCGGGCTGCATCTGCTGCTCCCTCGTCGGCGACTTCAACAAGGCGCTCAAGGAAGTGGTCGCGCAGTTCCATCCCGACCGCGTGCTCATCGAGCCGAGCGGCGTAGGCAAGCTCTCCGACGTGATCGTCGCCGTGCAGCGCACGGTGGACGAATGCCCCGGCGAGCTGAAGCTCAACAGCTATGTCACCGTGGCCGACGCGAGCAAGGTCAAGGTGTATATGAAGAACTTCGGCGAGTTCTACAACAACCAGATCGAAGCCGCCGGCACGATCATCCTCTCCCGCACGCAGAAGCTCTCGCAGGAGAAGCTCGAAGCTGCCGCCGCCATGCTGCGCGAGAAGAATCCCGACGCCGCCATCCTCACGACCCCTTGGGACGAGCTGGACGGCAAGACCATCCTCTCCGCCGTGGAGAAGGTGTCGCTGAGCGACGAGCTTCTTGAAAAGATGCGCCGCGAGCACGAGATCGAAGAGGCCGAGC
>JAYABH010000007.1:0-65758 GCA_037343695.1 bacterium
CTGCTTGAACAATTTTTACTTCAGAATATTGTCTAACTTTTTGGGGTCACTTCATTTCACACCGGGGACTTTTTGCGTTTTATTTGCTCTCGCCGGAGCCTTCGGCGTTTTTCTCGTCGGGCTTGCCGTCCTTCGGCGCGTCCGGCGTGTCCGGGGTCTGACCGTCGGACGGGGTCTCGCCATCCTCCTGCGGCTGTTCGATCTTCTCGCTCGTCATCGAGATGTGGCGGGCGGGCGCTTCGATCACGCTCGGCTGCGAGGGGCGGAAGCCGTCCTGCGCACTCTGGTGGGTGGAAGCGTAGGCCTCTGCCACGGTGGCGGGATCGCGGCCCTGCAGGATGGCGACCATCTCGCCGCCGGTGATCGTTTCCTTCTCGAGCAGGTAGGCGACGACCTTGTCCATATCCTCGCGGTTCTCGCGGATGACCTCGACGGCGTTTTTGTAGCACTCGTCGAGGATCTTCTTGACCTCGCGGTCCATGATGGCGGCGGTGTCCTGCGCGCAGTCGAGCCCATAGCCGCCGTCAAGGTACTGGTTGCGGACCGAGCCGAGCGCGACCATGCCGACCTCGTCGCTCATGCCGTACATCGCGACCATGTTGCGCGCGATGTTCGTCGCTTCCTGAATGTCCTGCGAAGCGCCGTTGGTCATCGTGTTCATCACGACCTCCTCGGCGGCGCGGCCGCCCATGGAGACGGCGATCTTCGCCATCAGCTCATCGCGCGTGCGCAGGTTCGTCTTGTCCTCCTCGGGCATGAGGAGCGTGTAGCCGAGGCTTCCCTCGGTGTGCGGCACAATGGTGATCTTCTGCACGGGCTCGGCGTTTTTCTGCTTGTAGGCGACCATCGCGTGACCGACCTCGTGATAGGCCACGAGCTTCTTTTCAAACTCGGTGAGCACGCTGTTCTTCTTCTCGCTGCCCGCGATGACGAACTCGAACGCCGCGAGCATATCCTCCTGCGTGACGAGCTTTCTGCCCTTGCGCACGGCGCGCAGCGCCGCTTCGTTGGCAAGGTTTGCAAGGTCCGCGCCCACGCATCCCGCGGTCGCGAGCGCGACCTTCTTGAGATCCACGTCCTCGGCGAGCTTGATGCCGCGCGTGTGGACCTGCAGCGTTGCTAAGCGGCCGGCGAGGTTCGGGCGGTCGACGGTGATGCGGCGGTCGAAGCGGCCGGGGCGCAGCAGCGCCTTGTCGAGCACCTCCGGGCGGTTCGTCGCGGCAAGCACGATGACGCCCTTGCTCGGGTCAAAGCCGTCCATTTCGGCGAGCAGCTGGTTGAGCGTCTGCTCGCGCTCGTCGTTGCCGCCGCCGTAGCGCCCGCCGTCGCGGGATTTGCCGATGGTGTCGATCTCGTCGATGAAGATGATGCAGGGGGCGACCTTCGACGCCTCGGCGAAGAGGTCGCGCACGCGGCTCGCGCCGACGCCGACGAACATTTCGACAAAGTCAGAGCCGGAGATCGAGAAGAACGGCACCTTCGCCTCGCCCGCAACGGCCTTGGCCAGCAGCGTTTTACCGGTACCGGGAGAGCCGACGAGCAGCGCGCCCTTGGGGATCTTCGCGCCGATGGCGGTGTATTTTTCGGGGTTGTGCAGAAAGTCGATGATCTCGACGAGCGATTCTTTCGCTTCGTCCTGACCGGCGACGTCCGCAAACGTCACGCCGGTGGACTTTTCCATGTAGACCTTGGCGTTGGCCTTGCCGACATTGCCGATGCCGCCGATCCCGCCCATGCCGCCGGATTTTTTGGCGATGATGTTCATCAGCAGCATGAACGCGCCGACTATCAGCACCGTGGGCAGGATGTAGCTGACCATGAAGGCGAGGATGGGCGAAACGGGCGCCTGATAGGGCTTGGTGTAGGTCACGCCGTGCTCCTCGCACAGCGCGATCAGATTCTCCGTCGCGTCGGGGATGATGGTGGTGAAGAGCGTGTAGTCCTGATCGTAGCTCTTGCCGTTTCCGTCGGTGTAGGTGAAGCCGTCCACCGGCGTGATGGTGAACACATCGTCGCCGAATTCGATGGACTTGACCTTCCCGGCCTCGACAAGATCGACAAGCTCGCTGTAGGCGATCTCGCAGGACGTTTCCGCACTGCGCGCCTGGTCGAGCATCACCGAGAGATAGTTCACGGCGATCGTGAGCAGCAGCGCCCACATGACGATCGACCACATGCCGCCGCGGCGGTTCCGGTTCTTATCGTTCCGGTTGGGTGTGTTTCGGTTGTTCTGATCCATGATGTTCCTCCTGTCAGGAGACAGAAAAATGCGCAGCGCGCACTTTTATGACTGATTGTCAGATACTATATCATACAAAGGAAAAAGGCACAAGTTAAGAGCGGTGAATTTTCGATGAACTTTTGTTTTTCGCCCTCTTTATCTTGCCCTGGTTCTGTGTTATAGTTGCAATGGAATACTCTGCCGCGCGCGGCGGAGCGAGAGAAAAAATAACAGTGAAGGAGAACTTCTCTTATGGATAAGGAACGCAAGGAAAAGACCGCACGAGCCCAGGACGCGGAGGCCGACGGCATCATCGAGGGCCGTAACGCCGTGATCGAGGCGCTGCGCGCCGGCACGAGCATCGACAAAATTTTCATCCAGAAGGGCGAGACGGACAAGACCCTCGGCCACATCGCTTCCACGGCCCGCGCCGCGGGCGTTGTGGTGGTGGACGCGGACAAGCGCAAGCTTGACTTCATGTCCCGCACGCATGCCCATCAGGGCGTGATCGCGCTCGCGAGCGTGCGCGAATACGTGAGCGTGGAGGACATTTTGAACATCGCGCGCGAGAAGGGCGAAAATCCCCTTCTCGTCGTGTGCGACGAGATCTCCGACCCGCACAACCTCGGCGCGATCATCCGCACGGCCGAGTGCGCGGGCGCGCACGGCGTCATCATCCCCAAGCGCCGCAGCGCGGGCCTGACGAGCATCGTCGGCAAGACGAGCGCGGGCGCGGTGAGCTATGTGCCCGTGGCGCGCGTGCCGAACATCCCCGCGCTTTTAGAGCAGCTGCAAAAAGAGGGCGTGTGGGTCTTCGGCACGGCGGCCGAGGGCACGACCACGCTCTATAACGCGGACCTCAAGGGCCCCGCGGCCATCGTCATCGGCAGCGAGGGCGAGGGCATGACGCGCCTGGTGCGCGAAAAGTGCGACTTCCTCGTGAGCATCCCGATGAAGGGAAGAATTTCGTCGCTCAACGCCTCCGCCGCCGCGGCGATCCTGCTCTACGAGGCGGTGCGCCAGCGCCTGTGGTGAAGAAGGAATACCATGGATCAGAAAGACCTTGAATTTGAGCAGGATCTGCTCGATTCCGAGCTGCTGCTGAAAAACACGGCGCGCAGTCTGGACGACGATGCGCAGTACTCGCTCGAGAGCATCCTGGCGGAATTCGGCAGCGGGGATGCTGCGCCCGCGCCGGAGGAGCCGGAAGCGCCCGCGCAGGAACCGTCGGACGCGACGCAGGAAAAGGAGCCGCCCGCCGCGCGGCGCAACGTCATCCCCTTCCCCGGCGCAAAGCGCGCGGCGGAAGCAGAGCAGACGGACGAAGCGGAGAAAGCGCCCGAAACATCGGACGAAGCGTCTGCGCCGCCCGAAGACGAAAAGGAAACCGCCGACGGCGCGGAGCCGTCGGACGAGACGGCGGACAAGCCCCTGACGCTGCAGGACGTTCTCGCCCAGACCGTGCAGGAAGCGCTCGCCGAGCGCGAGGAAGAGGTCATCCTGGAGGAAAAGCCGAAGCGGCGCGCCCTCTTTTCGCGCAGAAAGCTGCGCGACACCGAGCAGCTCTACGCGGACGAGGAAGAAGAGGAAGAGAGCGCGGACGAGGAGGAAGAGGAGAATGATCCCTTCGTCTCCGATGTGCCTGAGCCGCCGGCGGAGGAAACGCTCGCGGACCTGCGCGCGCAGCTCTCGGCGGCGACAAAGGCGCGCCGCGCCGTCGGCGTCGTGACGGCGCTGATATGGCTCGCGGTGCTCGCCGAGCGCTTTTCGCTCCTGCCGGCAGAGCTTCTTGCGGACCCGATGCTCCACGCGCTGCCGTATCTCGTGCTCGAGCTGCTTGCCTGTATTTTGGGGCGGCACATGCTGCTCGACGGCGTCCGCAGGGCGGGCGCGGGGCGCGTGACCTCTCAGCTTTTGACGCTTCTTTTGTGCGCGGTGACGCTCATCGACACGGCGCTCTATGCCTTCCTGCCCGCGCGCGCGGCGCTGTCCGCACCGCTGCCCGGCGTGGGCGCGCTCTCGCTTTACTGCGCGCTGCTGGGCGAAACGCAGCGCCTGCGCGGACTTTACGACACCTTCCGCATCGCGGCCATCGGCAATGCGCCCTATATCGTCACCGTGACGGCGGGGGGCGCCGCCAAGCGGGTGGGCCGGAGCGACGGCTTTTCCAACGCCGCCCGCGCTGCCGACCCCTATTCCCGCTGGCAGGGCGTGCTGCTGCCGGTCCTGTGCGCGGCGAGCCTTGTGTTCGCGGTGCTCTCCACGCTCCAGAATCAGCAGAGCGTGCTTCTTTTGTGGAATATTTCGGTGATGCTCGCGAGCGCGAACCTTCTGGCCTTCCCGATGGTCTGCGCGCTGCCGCTGCGGCGCATCGCCGCGCGATTGGCCAAGAGCGGCAGCGCCGTGGCGGGCTACGCCGGGGCGGACGCCATTCGCCGCAGCAACTGCGTCATCCTGACCGACGGCGACCTCTTCCCGCCTGGAACGGTCACGCTCGGGGGGCTCAAGGTCTTCGGCGAGGAGAGCGGCAAGGTCATCGCCTACGCCGCGACGATGGCGCATGCGTCCGAGAGCGGGCTGAGCAAGCTGTTCGACAATCTCCTCGCCAGCGACGGGGGCTTCCGCGAGCCGGTCGAGGACGTGGACTTCTACGAAGAGGGCGGCGTCGGCGGGCGCATCCACGGGGAAACGGTGCTGTTCGGCACGGCGGGCTTTATGAAAAAGCGCGGCGTGAACCTTCCGCGCAACTTGGGCCTTAAAACGGGCGTTTTCCTCTCGGTGGACGGCGCGCTCATCGCGGTGTTCGCCGTGAAGTACATGCCCGCGGAGAACGTGGACTGGGCGCTCCACGCCCTGCACCACAGCCGCATCACGCCGGTGCTCGCCGTGCGCGACGGCAACATCACCCCCGCGCTTTTAAAGCGCAAGTTCGGCACCGACGCGCGCGCGGTCTACCCCAAGATGTCCACGCGCCTTGCACTCTCCGAGCGCGGCGGCGGGCGGCCCTGCGCGCTGCTGATGCGAGAAGGCCTCATGCCCTATGCCGAGGTCGTGCTCGGCAGCAAGCGGCTGTGCCGCTCGGCGAAGCGCTGCACGGTGCTCTCCTTCCTCGCCGCCACGGCGGCGACGCTTCTCGCCTTTTATCTCACTTTTGTGGGCGCATACAGCGTGCTCACGCCGCTTTCTCTGCTGGTTTTCATGCTTTTGTGGTCCCTCAGCGCGCTGGTGGACGCCTTCTTCAGCGACCGCTATTGAGCATTTCCAACGAACAAAACGGGAAAATATGAAAAATCATGGTTGAAATAACAAAAAAATCATGGTATGATTTTCTTCGTTGAGTAATATCCCACAAACGGGATTTACATTTCGGAAGGAGACTGACCCCTATGAGTGCAAAAGACATCCGCAATATCGTGCTGCTTGGCCATAGCGGCAGCGGCAAAACTACCCTTGCTGAGAGCATGCTTTATCTGACCGGCGGCACCGACCGTCTTGGCAGAATTGCCGACGGCAACACCGTTTGCGACTACGATCCCGAGGAGATCCGCCGCCAGACGACGATCTCGCTTTCCGTAGCGCCGGTAGAATATGACAGCTGCAAGATCAACGTGCTCGACGTGCCCGGCGGCTTTGACTTCGCCGGCGAGGTCGCGGAGGCCGTTCAGGCTGCCGATGCCGCCGTGATCGTCTGCTCGGCCAAGGCCGGCATGAGCGTGGGCGCGGAGAAGGCATGGAAGTATTGCGAAAAGAACAAACTCCCCCGCCTGCTCTACATCTCCAAGACCGACGAGGAAAACTCCGATTATAACGCCGCGTTCAACACCCTGCGCGAGCGCTTCGGCAAGAACATCGCCCCCGTCGTCGCCCCCATCTGGGACGAGAGCAAGAAGGTCATCGGCATCATCGACGTGCTGCATAAGCGCGCATTCGAGTTCGGCCCCGGCGGCGGCCGCGTCGAGATCGAAGTGCCTGAGAACAAAAAGCCCGTGCTCGATGAGCTCTACGACGCGCTCAAGGAGTCCGTCGCCGAGACGAGCGAGGAGTTCATGGAAAAGTTCTTCGGCGGCGAGGACTTCACCTATGCCGAGATGATCCAGGGCCTGCGCCAGGGCGTGAAGGACCTGTCCCTCTTCCCCGTTGTGTGCGGCTCCGCCATTCAGGGAATGGGCACGCGCATCCTGATGGATACCATCGTCGAGCTTCTGCCCAAGCCCCAGGACGCCCGCGCCCTGATGGCGGAGAATGAGGACGGCGAGGTCTCCGAGTTCGTGGTCGCGCCCGGCGCGCTGCCCACGGCCTTCGTCTTCAAGACCATTTCCGACCAGTACGGCAAGTATTCCTATGTCAAGGTGCTTTCCGGCTCCATCAAGCCCGATATGCCCATGGTCAACGCCCGCACGGGCGAGACCGAGAAGCTCGGACGCCTGTACATTGCCAAGGGCAAGAAGTACACCGAGGTCAAGGAGCTCACCTGCGGCGATATCGGCGCCATCGCCAAGATGGACAAGGTCAAGACCGGCGACACGCTCTGCGAGCCGCGCAAGGTCGTCAAGATCGAGCCCATCCCGTTCGATGAGCCCTGCTACAGCGTCGCCATCGCGCCCAAGACCCGCGGCCAGGAGGACAAGATGGCCCAGGGCCTCAACCGCCTGAACGAGGAAGATCCGTCCTTCCGCGTCGTCAACAACGCCGAAACGCACCAGATGGTCGTCTCCGGCGCGGGCGACATCCAGATCGACGTGCTCGTCAACAAGCTCAAGAGCCGCTTCGGCGTCGAGGTCGTGCTCGACACGCCGCGCGTGCCCTACCGTGAAAAGATCCGCAAGACGGTCTCCAAGCAGGGCCGTCATAAGAAGCAGACCGGCGGCAGCGGCCAGTTCGGTGACGTTTGGATCCGCTTCGAGCCCAACGAGGAGAGCGAAGAGATGGTCTTCGCCGAGGAAGTGTTCGGCGGCAGCGTGCCCAAGAACTTCTTCCCCGCCGTTGAAAAGGGCCTGCGCGAGGCCTGCGTCCACGGTCCGCTCGCGGGCTATCCCGTCGTGAACCTCAAGGCCGTGCTGTACGATGGCTCCTATCACCCGGTCGACTCGTCCGAAATCGCGTTCAAGACCGCCGCGAACCTCGCCTACAAGGCCGCCATGCCCGAGGCGTCCCCGGTCCTGCTCGAGCCGGTGTGTGAGCTCAAGGTCACGGTGCCCGATCAGTACATGGGCGATATCCTCGGCGATCTCAACAAGCGCCGCGGCCGCGTGATGGGCATGACCCCGACCGGCAACGGCGAGCAGGTCATCGAAGCCGAGTGCCCCGAGGCGGAGCTGATGAGCTACGCGATCGACCTCCGCTCCATGACGCAGTCCCGCGGCTCGTTCGTGATGCACTTCGTGCGCTACGAGCAGTGCTCTGCCGACGCGCAGGCCAAGGCCGTCGCCGCCGCGAAGGCCATGCAGGATGCCGACTGATCCGCATTTTTGAAGAAGCTGTGAAAATAAGAAGCCCTCTCCCGCACGGGGGAGGGCTTCTTTCTGCATAGAAGAGGAAAAGCGCCCGGCAGATTCTGCCGGGCGCTTTGTATTTTTGCAGCGATTTAATTCTGGCCGAGCGAGATGCGGTACGTGCGGCGGAGGAAGCATCCGTTCAGGATGACCGATACGAACTCCGCGATCGGGAACGCGAGCCATACAAGCTCCAGCCGCCCCGTGAGCGACAGCAGGTACGCTGCCGGCAGCAGCACGAGGATCTGGCGGCAGACAGAGTTGATGAGCGCGTAGATGGGCTTGCCGAGCGCCTGACAGGCGCTGCCCGCGATGATGCTGAAGCCCGCGAGCGGGAAGTGCGCGCCGATGATGCGCAGCGCCGTCCTGCCGATGGCGAGCGCTTCGTCCGTGGGCGAAAACAAGCCCAGCAGGGTGCCGGGGATGAGCTCGAAGAGCGCGCAGCCGATGCACATGATGCTGATGGCCGTGATGACCGTCAGGCGGACGGTTTTGCGCACGCGGTCGAACTTGCGCGCGCCGTAGTTGTACGACACGATGGGCACCATCGCGTTGTTCAGGCCGAAGCAGGGCATGAAGATGAAGCTCTGCAGCTTGAAATACGCACCGAACACCGCTGTCGCCGCCTCGGTGAACGAGATAAGGATGCGGTTCATGCCGAACATCATCACCGAGCCGATCGACTGCATGATGATCGACGGGATGCCGACGGCGTAGATGTCGGCGACGGTCGCGCGGTGGGGGCGGATATCGCGCACGCGCATCTGGACCTCGGGATTTTTCGTGTGGTTGAGCACAAGGCCGAGGATCGCGCCGACGAACTGGCCGACGACGGTGGCGATGGCCGCGCCCGCGACCTCAAGACGCGGGAAGCCCAGCAGGCCGAAGATCAGGATGGGGTCGAGCACGATGTTGCACACCGCGCCCGCGATCTGCGAGATCATCGAAAGGTTCGTGCGGCCCGTGGCCTGCAAAAGCCGCTCGCCGTAGATCTGCAGGAAGATACCGGCGGAGATGCCGATGCAGATCATGACATAGTCGCGCCCGTAGGCGATGATCTGCTCGTTCGCCGTCTGCATGCGGAAGAAGGGCTCCGCCAGCGTAAGCCCGAGCAGCATGAACACCGCGGCGGTGCAGAGCGTCAGAAAAAGACCCGTGCCCGCCGCGCGGTTCACGGCCTGCTGGTTCTTCTCGCCCAGCGAGCGCGCGAGCAGCGCGTTCATGCCGACGCCCGTGCCCACGGCAAAGGCGATGCACAGCGTCTGGAGCGGGAAGGCGAGCGACACGGCGTTCATCGCGTCCTGGCTGAGCTTGGCGACGAACACGCTGTCCACTATGTTGTAAAGCGCCTGAAAGAGCATCGAGATCATGACGGGTCCCGCCATGTTGGCCAGCAGCTTTCCGATGGGCATCGTGCCCATTTTGTTTTCGCGAACGTTTTCTTCCATGGTTCCTCCCTGTTTGTCTTTTTGTGTGCGGATATCAAAATTCCGGCGCTTGCCGCGCCGGAATCAAAATCAATGTGCTTACTTCTTTAACTCACCGTTAGCGGATTTGGTCAGATAGGCGTTGATGAAGCCGTCGAGATCGCCGTCCATGACCGCCTGGATGTTGCCCGTCTCGTAATCGGTGCGCGTGTCTTTGACGAGCTGGTAGGGCATGAAGACGTACGAGCGGATCTGGCTGCCCCACTCGATCTTGAGCTGCACGCCCTTGATGTCGGAGATCTTCTCCGCGTGCTGCTGGATCTTGAGCTCGAGGAGCTTGGATTTGAGCATCTGCATGGCGTAGTCGCGGTTCTGGAACTGCGAGCGCTGCGTCTGGCAGGCGGTGACGATGCCCGTGGGCTTGTGGATCAGTCGGACGGCCGAGGAGGTCTTGTTGACGTGCTGGCCACCCGCGCCGGACGCGCGGTAGACCTGCATCTCGATATCCTCGGGACGGATCTCGACCTCGATATCGTCGGGCAGCTCGGGCATGACCTCGAGCGCGGAAAAGCTCGTCTGGCGGCGGGCGTTGGCGTCAAACGGGGAAACGCGCACGAGACGGTGCACGCCGTTTTCACCCTTTAAGTAGCCGTAGGCGTTCTCGCCCTTGACCATGACGGTCGCGCTCTTGAGGCCCGCGTCCTCGCCGTCGAGATAGTCGAGCATCTCAAACTCGAAGCCGTGTTTGTTCGCCCACTGCATGTACATGCGGTAGAGCATCTGCGTCCAGTCCTGCGCCTCCGTTCCGCCGGCGCCGGCATGGAAGGTGAGGATGGCGTTGCAGCTGTCGTATTCGCCGGAGAGGAGCGTCGTCAGGCGGGCCTGCTCGATCTCCTTTTCCAGCGCGGCATAGCCCGATTCCAGCTCGGGCAGAAGGCTCGCGTCGTCCATCTCGCTGCCCATGTCGATCAGCGCGAGCAGATCGTCGCGCGTGGAAACGAGCTTTTCATAGCGGTGGATTTTATTCTGAAGCTGCTTCGAGCGCATCTGATTTTTCTGCGAGCGCTCCAGATCGTTCCAGAAGCCGTCCTCGTGGGCCTCCAGCTCCAGCCGCTCAAGCTCGTGGCGGGCGGGCTCGATCTCAAGGGCCTTGAACAGATTGTCAAGCGTTTCATCCATTGCAAGCAGCTTCTGCTTATAGGAATCGTATTCGATCACAGCCATGGCGTTTTCTCCTTTTTTCGTTCTGCATTAGCCGAAAAAGTATATCATAATCGCCGTGCAAAGGCAAGAAAAAATCCGTCCTCCGGGGCAAAAAACTCCCGCGGGGGCGGCTTTGCACATTTTTCGCGCAAAAAACAAAAAAGCCACGCTCGTGGCGTGGTTACAGTCGCGATCTCAGCGCTCGCTGACGATCTGCTTGGTGCTGCCGAAGATCATGTCGTCGACATCCTGCTTGATGAAGTTCTCAAACATATTGGTTCTCACGCTCCTTTCCTTCATTTACTTCAGTTTGTATTATAGCCGCCTGAAAAGCAAATTTCAATCGTCAGGTTTCATGGTTTTAAACAAAAAATTAACGCTTCTTTCGTGCAAGCTGTAAAGAACCCTCTTGCATTTCCGCGCGCCGCACTTTATAATAAAATAGCAAGTATATTTTTGAAAGCGGAGGACGCGCGACATGGCGGATTTCGTCACATTTGAGGATGTTTCCAAGGTCTATCACAGCGGCGAGGTGGAGATCCGCGCCGTGGATCATATCAGCTTTACGATCGGCAAGGGCGAGTTCTGCGTCATTGTCGGCCCCTCGGGCGCGGGCAAAACGACGGTTCTGAACATGCTCGGCGGCATGGACGCCTGCTCCGGCGGCACCATCACGGTGGACGGCACGCGCGTGAGCGACTTCAACGCCCGCCAGCTCACGACCTACCGCCGCCACGACATCGGCTTTGTCTTCCAGTTCTACAATCTCGTCGGCAACCTGACGGCGCTTGAAAACGTGGAGCTTGCCGCGCAGATCTGCCGCGACCCGCTCGACGCGGCGACCGTGCTGCAGGAGGTCGGCCTTGCCGACCGCGCGAACAACTTCCCCGGCCAGCTCTCCGGCGGCGAGCAGCAGCGCGTGGCCATCGCCCGCGCGCTTGCGAAAAACCCCAAGCTCCTGCTCTGCGACGAGCCGACGGGCGCGCTCGACTATGTGACGGGCAAGCAGATCCTCAAGCTTTTGCAGGACACCTGCCGCAGCAAGGGCGTGACGGTCGTGGTCATCACGCACAACACCGCCATCACCCCCATGGCCGACCGCGTGATCCACATCAAAAACGGCACGGTGGAGAGCATGCAGCAAAACGCCGCGCCCGAGAGCGTAGAGACGATCGAATGGTAAAAACAAAGCAGCAAAGGAGGGCGGCACGATGAAAAGCGCAATGCAGAAGGACTTCTGGCGCGAGATTGGACACACGAGGAGCCGCTTTTTCTCAATTATGATCCTGGTTGCGCTGTCGGTGGCGTTTCTCTCCGGGCTCAAGGCCACCGCGCCGGACATGAAGCACACGGGCGACGATTACCTCGATTCGCTCCATCTGGCGGACATCCAGATCTTATCGACCCTGGGGCTGACGGACGACGATATCGAAGCGCTCAAGGCGCAGGACAACATCGAAAACGCCGAGGGCGAGTACGTGATCGACGCCTTCGCCTCGTCGGATGCGGCGGATGTGGTCGTGAAGGTCCTCTCGCTCAGCGACGCGGGCATCAACGACGTAGCTCTCTGTGAGGGCCGCATGCCCGAGCGCGCGGACGAGTGCGTGGTGGAGGAGAAAATGCTCTCCATGATGGGCGTTGCCATCGGCGATACGCTCACGCTCACGCCCGGCAGCAAGCTGAGCGACGCGCTCGCGCAGGATACCTTCACGGTGGTCGGCACGGTCCGCTCGCCGGTGTATCTCGCCGTGGACCGCGGCGCGTCCACGCTCGGCAGCGGCGTTGTGAAAGCGTACCTCTACCTGCCGCGCGACGCGTTCGCGCTCGACTACTACACGGCGGCATATGCGCGCGTCACGGGCGCGGCGGAGATGACCGCCTTTTACGACGAGTATGACGACTACATCGAGGATGTGATCGACTCGTTGGACGCCTTCGGTGACGAGCGCGCCGCGCTGCGGCACGATTCCCTTGTGGATGAGGCGACGCAGAAACTCGATGACGCGCAGCAGGAGCTGGACGACGCCAAGCGAGAGGCCGACGAGAAGCTTTCGGACGCCGAGCGCGAGCTTTCCGACGCGAGAAGGAAGCTGGATAACGGCTGGCGCGACTATCGCGACGGGCAGCAGGAGCTGACCGATTCCCGTGCGCAGCTGGACGAAGCGTATGAAAAGTTACAGGACGGTGAGCAGCAGTACAAGGACGGTCTTGCGGAGTACAACAAGGCCGCCGCGGACTATGAAAAGGGCCTTGCCGACTATGAAAACGGCAAAAAGGAATATGACGAGGGACAGAAAAAGCTGAGCGACGGCGAGGAGGAGCTGCTGGCCGGGCGGCAGCAGCTGGAGGAGGGCGAAAAGCAGCTCGACGCGCTGGGCAGCACCGTGACCGGAGCGCTCAGCGGCAGCGGCTCGCCCTACGAAAACGCGCCGGATCAGCTTTTGGAGGACCTCGGCCGCGGCGACGAAACGGCCGCCGCGACGACGGACGCGGCGCTCGAGGGGATGCGCACCCAGCTCAGGGGCGGCATCGCGCAGGCGGAGAGCACGATCACGGAGCTGAACGCCAGCCTGACGGCGGTGAACGCGGCGCTCGCGCAGCTCTCGCAGGTGCCGACCGACGGCATGACGGACGAGGAGCTGAACGCGCACAATGCGCAGATCGCCGCGCTGAACGCGCAGAAATCGCAGCTCGAATCTGGCATCTCCCAGGCGCAGGCGCAGAAGGCGCAGATGGAGCAGCAGCTTTCGCAGCTCGAAGCCGTCAGCGCCGCGACGATCGGCGAGAGCAAGCGCCAGCTCGACCAGGGCCGCGCGGACTACCGCAGCGGCAGCGCCCAGCTGGCCCAGGGCAGAAGAGAGCTGGCCGAGGGCAAAAAGGAGCTGGATGAAGCAAAGACAGAGCTGGACGGCGCGCCCGCGCAGCTTGCGGAAGCGAAGCAGAAGCTTGACGACGCCCGCGCCGAGCTGGACGAGGGCTGGAAGGAATACGAGGACGGCGAGCAGCAGTACGCCGACGGCGCTGCCCAACTGGCCGACGCCTACCGCGACCTTCAAAAGGGCGAGAAGGACTACCGCGAGGGCCTGAACGAATACCGAGACGGCAAGGCCGAAGCGGACGAAAAGATCGCCGACGCGCAGAAAAAGATCGACGATGCGCGCCGCGACGTGGCGGATATCGAAAGCTGCGAGTGGTACATTTTCAGCCGCAGCTACAACCCCGGCTATACGGGCTTCGGGCAGGACGCCGAGCGCATGGCGAACCTTGCGAGCGTTTTCCCCATCATCTTCTTCCTTGTGGCGGCGCTCGTGTGCCTTACGACGATGACGCGTATGGTCGAGGAGCAGCGCGTGCAGATCGGCTCGCTCAAGGCCATGGGCTACAGCGGCCTTGCCATTTCGCGCAAGTACCTCTTCTACGGACTGCTGCCGAGCCTTGGCGGCGGGCTGCTGGGCCTTGCCTTCGGCTACATCATCTTCCCCAAGATGATCTTCACGGCCTACCAGATCATGTATCAGGTGCCGGATCTCGAGCTGCGCGCGTATCCGGAGATCTCGGTGTTCTCCGTGCTCGCGGCGGTTGCATGCACGACGCTCGCGACGCTCTGGGCCTGCATGGCGACGCTGCGCGAAACGCCCGCGAGCCTGATGCGCCCGCGCACGCCGAAGGCGGGCAAGCGCGTGTTCCTTGAGTACATCAAGCCGCTGTGGAAGCGCATGTCGTTCACCCACAAGGTCACGGCGCGCAACCTCTTCCGCTACCAGAAGCGCTTCTGGATGACGGTCATCGGCATCGGCGGGTGCACGGCGCTCATCATCGCGGGCTTCGGCATGCGTTCGTCCCTGCTCTTTACGATGTCGCGCCAGTATAACGACCTCTTCCACTACAGCGCGCAGGTGACGCTTTCGGACAATGTGCTGCCCGAGGAGCGGCAGGCGGTGGAGACCTTCCTCGATTCCGACGCGCGCGTCGTGAACTACATCCCCTGCGCGGCCTCGTCCGCTACGGCGGTCACGCCGAAGTATTCCACGACCGCCTACATCGAGGTCATGGAGGCGGACGACCTCCCCAAGGCCATCGAGCTGTACGACTATAAGAGCGGCGATACCATCACCATGCAGGATGACGGCGTTTACATCGACCAGAAGCTCTCGGAGCTGCTGGACGTCAAGGTGGGCGACACCTTCTTCCTTGAGGGCGACGAGCCTGCGGACGTGACGGTTGCGGGCATCTACGAGCACTACACGGGCCACTTTATCTACATGACGCCCGCGTGCTATGAATCGACCTTCGGCAAGGCGCCGTCGGCCAACGCCTACCTCATGAACTTCACGAGCGACGACGAGCAGACCTGCGGCGCGATCTTTGAAAGGCTGCTGGAGCTCAACGGCGTGGTATCGACCTCCCGCATGCGCGACACGCAGGATACCTACACGCACAGCATGGAGCGCGTGGACTTCGTCGTGGTCATCGTCATCCTCGCCGCGGCGGCGCTGGCGATGGTCGTGCTCTTCAACCTCTCGAACATCAACATCACCGAGCGGCAGCGCGAACTCGCCACGATCAAGCTCCTCGGCTTTTACGACGGCGAGGTCTCGGCCTACGTCTACCGCGAAAACATTGTGCTCACCATCTTCGGCATCGCGCTCGGCTGCTTCATGGGCCACTGGCTGCACCTCTACCTCGTGCGCTCGACGGAGATCGACCTTATGATGTTCGGGCGGCAGACCGAGCCGTCGGCCTATGTGTACGCGGCGATTCTGACGGCGCTTTTCTCGCTGCTCGTCAATGTGCTCGCGCACTTTAAGATGAAGAAGATCGACATGGTCGAGAGCCTCAAAAGCGCGGAATAACCCTCTTGTTCCGAAAAATCCCCTGTGGTATGATAAAGGGCGGCGCAAGCCGCCCTTTGGCATTTCCGCGCGTCAGCGCGATTCAAGATAGGAGCATCCATGGCAAAACATACGAAAACGCATCATTTCTGGCGAAACCTCGCGGTTCTGGCGGTGCTGCTGGGCGTTTACCTCTACTGGGGCAACAGCAGCATCGAGACGGACGAGGTGCGCTTTTCCTCCCCCGCGCTGCCCGCGGGCTTCGACGGCTGCCGCATCGTGCAGCTGAGCGATCTGCACGGAAAATATTTCGGCGAACATAACGAGCGGCTTTACGCCGCGGTCCGGGCCGCGCGGCCGGAGTATATCTTCATCACCGGCGATCTTGTGGACCGCCGGACCGAAAACCCGACCGTCTACGCCGGCGAGACCGGCGCGGCGCTCTCCACCATCGCGCCGACGTATTACGTCACTGGCAACCACGAGTGGGGCCACGGCACCGCCGCCGTGGAGGAGATCAAGCGCACGCTGCGCGAAAACGGCGTGACGGTCCTCTCGAACGAATTTGTGCCGCTTCTTCGAAACGGCGATTCGATCGTCCTTGCGGGCATCGACGACCCCAACGGCTACGCCGATCAGGAGACGCCGGAAATGCTCGCGCAGGAGGTCTATGCCGCCTATGGCGACCCCTTCTGGCTGCTGCTGGCGCACCGAAACGACCGCTTCGCGGGCGAATACAGCCTGCTTGGCGCGGACCTGACGCTCTCGGGCCACGGCCACGGCGGCATCTGGCGGCTGCCGTTCACCGACGGGGTGTTCGGCACGCGGCGCAACCTGTTCCCCACGCACAGCGCGGGGTTCTATACGGACAACGGCGAAACGGTGTTCGTCCACCGCGGGCTCGGCAATTCGCCGCGCATCGTGCCGCGCATTTTAAACCGGCCGCAGGTGGCGGTCATCACGCTGGAAAGGGGATAAAAGCATGCGGGAATTCAACGCGGGCCAATATGACGTGGCCGTGATCGGCGCGGGACACGCGGGCATCGAGGCTTCGCTCGCCTGCGCGCGGCTGGGGATGAAAACGGTCTGCTTTACGATCAACCTCGATGCCGTGGGCAACATGCCCTGCAACCCCGCCATCGGCGGCACGGGCAAGGGCCATCTTGTGCGCGAGCTTGACGCCCTCGGCGGCGAGATGGCGCGCGCGGCGGATTTATCCTGTATCCAGTATCGGATGCTCAACCGCGGCAAGGGCCCCGCAGTCTGGTCGCTGCGCGCGCAGGCCGACCGGCGGCGCTATCAGAGCGTGATGAAGCACACGCTCGAAACGCAGGAAAATCTGCTGCTGCGCCAAGCGGAGATCGTCGATATCCGTGTGGACGACGGGCAGGTGTCCGCCGTCGTGACGGAGACGGGCGGGGTTTACGCCGTCAGGGCCGTCATCCTCTGCTCGGGGACGTTTTTAGATGGCCGCACCATCGTCGGCGAGTGCGTGCGCGAGAGCGGCCCGGACGGAATGCACGCGTCGGTGACGCTTGCCGCCGCGCTCAAACGGCTCGGCCTTCCCCTGCGCCGCTTCAAGACCGGCACGCCGCCGCGCGTCAACGCGCGCAGCGTCGATTTTTCTCAGATGGAGGTGCAGACGGGCGACGAAATGCCCCTTCCCTTCTCGTTTTCCACAGAAAACCCGCCGGAGAACCGCGCAGTCTGCTACCTGACTTACACGAGCGAGGAGACGCACCGCGTCATCCGCGAGAATCTGGACCGCAGTCCCATCTACTCCGGCGTGATCGAGGGCGTCGGCCCGCGCTACTGCCCGAGTATCGAGACGAAGATCGTCCGCTTCCCCGACAAGCCCCGCCACCAGCTTTTCATCGAGCCGATGGGGCTTGACACCGAGGAGCTTTACATTCAGGGCTTTTCCTCCTCCATGCCCGAGGAGGTGCAGGTCGAAATGCTGCACTCGGTCAGGGGCCTTGAGCACGCGGAGATCATGCGCCCGGCCTACGCCATCGAGTATGACTGCATCGACCCCACGTCCCTTTATCCGACGCTTGAGTACAAGCACATATCGGGCCTTTACGGCGCGGGCCAGTTCAACGGCTCGTCGGGCTATGAGGAAGCGGCGGTGCAGGGCTTTGTCGCGGGCGTGAACGCCGCGCGCAAAATTAAGGGCGAAGCGCCGTTCATCCTGGGCCGCGAGCAGGCCTACATCGGCACGCTGATCGACGATCTTGTGACCAAGGGGACGAACGAGCCCTACCGCATGATGACGAGCCGCAGCGAGTATCGCCTGATCCTGCGGCAGGACAACGCCGACGAGCGGCTCGCGCCCATCGGGCACGCGCTCGGCCTTGTGAGCGACGAAGCGCTGCAAAAAGTCAACGAAAAGTACGACGCGGTGCGCCGCGAGATCAAGCGGCTCGAGCACACGGGCGTTCCCTCGTCCGACGCGCTCAACGCGCTGCTGCGTGAGCGCGGCACGGCGGAGGTGCACGACGGGAGCCCGCTCATCGCGCTGCTGCGCCGCCCGCAGATCCGGTACGACGATCTGCGCGCGTTCGACGAAATCTGCCGCGCCTTCCCGCCCGCGCTCGCCGAGAGCGTGGAGATCGCGGTGAAGTACGAGGGCTACATCCGCCGCCAGCGCGCCGAGGTCGCGGAGTTCGCGCGGCTCGAGCGCCGCGCCATCCCGCAGGGCATCGACTATGCGAGCATTGACGGCCTGCGGCTCGAGGCGCGCGAAAAGCTCGCCGCCATCCGCCCGCAGAATCTGGGGCAGGCGGGCCGCATCTCCGGCGTCAGCCCGGCGGATGTCGCGGCACTCATGCTTCACCTATCGCATGGAGAGAAATAAAAAACGCACGGCTCCAAGCCGTGCGTTTTTCTCAAAGGAGCGGCATTGCCGCTCCTTTGAATTATTTTCCGAATTTGGTGAACAGCGTTACCAGCAGGGTGATCAGGCCCATCACGGCGAAGATGCCGAGCATGCCGCGGGCGGTGATGAGCAGTGCGAGCTCGAGAGTTGTCATATTGTTTCCCTCCTTAGCCTAAAAGCTGCGGCACGAGATTCAGGATCATGCCGCCCGCGATGACGGATGCGATCTGGCCGGCGACGTTCGCGCCGACGGCGTGCATGAGAAGATGGTTCGTTTTGTCCGCTTCCTGCCCCATCTTCTGAATCACGCGCGCGGACATCGGGAAGGCCGAAATGCCCGCCGCACCGACCATGGGGTTGACCTTGTTTTTGCAGAAGAGGTTCAGGAGCTTTGCGAACAGCACGCCGCCGATGGAGTCGAACACGAAGGCAACGAGACCCAGCAGCATGATGAGCAGCGTGTCGAGGTTGACGAACTGCTCTGCCTGCATGGAGAACGAAATGGTGATGCCGAGCAGCAGCGTGATGAGGTTTGCCAAATCGTTCTGCGCCGTCTCGGAGAGCCGGTCAAGGCAGCCGCACTCGCGAAGGAGATTGCCGAACATCAGGAAACCGACGAGCGAGACGGACATCGGCGCGATGAAGCCCGCGATGATCGTGACCATGATTGGGAAGCAGATGCGCAGCGTTTTCGAGACGTGCTTGGGATTGTACGGCATGTGCATCGCGCGCTCTTTTTTCGTTGTGACCAGCTTGATGGCGAAAGGCTGGATGATCGGCACGAGCGCCATATACGAGTACGCCGCGACCGCGATGGGGCCGATGTAATTGGAGTGCAGCACCTGCGAGACGAGAATGGAGGTCGGGCCGTCCGCCGCGCCGATGATGCCGATGGAAGCCGCGTCTTTTAAGTCAAAGCCCAGCAGCACCGCCGCGACCATGGCAAAGAAGATGCCGAACTGCGCCGCCGCGCCGAAGAGGAACATCTTCGGGTTCGAGAGCAGCGGGCCGAAGTCGATCATCGCGCCGATGCCGATGAACAGCAGCAGCGGCAGCGCCTCGCTCGCTTCGATCGTCGTTTCAAAGAGCCACTGGATGATGCCCTGACTCTCGCCCACGCCCGCGACCATCTGGTTCAAAACGCCGGACATCGGAAGATTCACGAGGATCGCGCCGAAGCCCATCGGCAGGAGAAGCGACGGTTCGTAGTCCTTTTTGATCGCAAGGTAGATGAGCAGCGCGCCGATCACGTACATCACGCACTGCTGCCAGGTCACGGCGCGAATGCCGTCGAGCAGGAAATCCATGCTGAAACACTCCTTCAGTTTTTTGGATGTGCGGATAAAAGAAAAAAGACCTTTACCGCAGACGATCGCCTGGGTAAAAGTCTTGCCATTTCGCGAACAGGCCGGGGAAAAGCTCCCGCGATGACGACCTGCCCAACGCCCGAGGGCGCCGGCTACTCCCTTTTTCCGTGCTGCAAACCGTATCATATTTTTGGGGCCCTGTCAAGCGCTCTTTGCCGTATTTTGCCGCCTCTCACAAGTTTTTACACCAAATTTACCGCTTTTTCTGCCGCGATGTGCGCCCCGCGCTCTTGACAAAGCCGCAAAAAGCCGATATATTACTACTGCTATTATGAAAATTGCGTGGATGAGGACAAGTAAGCCCCTCCCCCGCGGCAAAGAGAACCGCTACTTTGGTGAAAGGCGGGGCGCGGCAGGGCTGAATATCACCTCGGAGCAGCCGGACTGAACACGGAGTAAGGCCGGACGGGTGCGACCGTTACATCGCGTCATTTGAGCGGCTGTGAAAACAGCAAGAAGAGTGGTACCGCAGAGTGTATTTTATGCTTTGTCTCTTTAGGGAGACAAAGCATTTTTTATTTTCCGCCGGCCGCGGCAAAAATATTGTCTATCATCTTAGAAGGATCAAAATTCACATAAACGAAGGAGAGACGACATGGATTACAAAAGCACGCTGAATATGCCGAAATCCGGCTTCCCCATGCGCGCGGGTCTGCCCAAGCGTGAGCCTGAGATGCTCAAGCATTGGGAGGAGATGGACCTCTATCACGAACTGCTCAAGAAGAACGAGGGCAAGCCCCGCTTCGCCCTGCACGACGGCCCTCCGTTCTCCAACGGCGGTCTGCACATGGGCCACGCGCTGAACAAGTCCTTAAAGGACTTCATCACCCGCTCCTACGCGATGCGCGGCTACTACACCCCCTATATCCCCGGCTGGGATAACCACGGCATGCCCATCGAGAGCGCCATCATCAAGCAGAACAAGCTCAACCACAAGGCCATGCCCGTTTCCGAGTTCCGCTCCGCCTGCCACGAGTTCGCCCAGCACTATATCGACGTGCAGATGGAGGGCTTCAAGCGCATCGGTGTGCTCGGCGACTGGGAGCACCCCTACAAGACCATGGACCCCGGCTTCGAGGCTGAGGAGGTCAAGGTCTTCGGCGAGATGTACAAGAAGGGCTACATCTACAAGGGCTTAAAGCCCGTTTACTGGTGCTATCACGACGAGACCGCCCTGGCTGAGGCGGAGATCGAGTATCAGGACGATCCCTGCACGACCGTGTACGTCAAGTTCCCGATGAACGACGATCTCGGCAAGCTCAGCCACCTCGACAAGAGCAAGCTCAACTTCGTCATCTGGACCACGACGATCTGGACGCTGCCCGGCAACCTTGCCATCGCCCTGCACCCGTCCGAGAGCTACGCGATCGTCAAGAATGAAGATAACGGCGAGATGTACATCGTCGCCGAGGCGCTTGTGGAAAAGGTCATGAAGGTCGGCAATGTCGAGCATTATTCGATCGTCGAGACCCATCCGGGCAGCTTCTATGAAAATATGCTCGCGCAGCATCCCTTCCTGCCTAAGACATCCCGTCTGGTGCTGGCCGACTATGTCACGATGGATTCCGGTACGGGCTGCGTCCACACCGCGCCCGGCTTCGGCGCGGACGACTACCAGACCTGCCGCCGCTACGGCATGGACATGGTCGTGCCCGTCAACGATCAGGGCCGCCACACCGACTATGCCGGAAAATATGAGGGCATGCGCGTGGAGGAGTCCAATCCCGTCATTCTGGAGGACATGAAGAAGGCCGGTTCCCTCTTCGCCTCCGAGGAGATCGTGCACAGCTATCCGCACTGCTGGCGCTGCAAGAAGCCTATCATCTTCCGCGCCACGCCGCAGTGGTTCTGCTCCGTCGATTCCTTTAAAGACGAGGCCTGCGCCGCATGCGACGACGTGCGCTGGGTGCCGGGCTGGGGCATTGACCGCATGAAGAGCATGATCCGCGAGCGCGCCGACTGGTGCATTTCCCGTCAGCGCCGCTGGGGCCTGCCCATCCCCGTGTTCTACTGCAAGGACTGCGGCAAGCCCATCTGCACCGACGAGACCATCAAGGCCGTCTCTGACCTCTTTGCCGAAAAAGGCTCCAACGCCTGGTTCGATATGGATGCCGCCGACATCCTGCCCAAGGGCTTCACCTGCCCGCACTGCGGCAAGAACTCGGGCTTTACCAAAGAGGAGGACACGCTTGACGGTTGGTTCGACTCCGGCTCCACGCACTTCGCGTCCATGAAGAAGGATCAGGGCTTCTGGCCCGCCACGATGTACCTCGAGGGTCTCGATCAGTACCGCGGCTGGTTCCAGTCTTCGCTGCTGACCGCTGTCGGCGCCTTCGGCCAGGGCGCGCCCTTTAAGGAGTGCGTCACCCACGGCTGGACGGTCGACGGCGAGGGTAAGGCCATGCACAAGAGCCTTGGCAACGGCGTCGATCCCGCGGACGTGTTCAACGAGAACGGCGCGGATATCCTGCGCCTGTGGGCCGCCAGCGCGGACTATCACGCGGACGTCCGCTGCTCGAAGGAGATCTTCAAGCAGCTCAGCCAGAACTACCTCAAGTTCCGCAACACCTGCAAGTTCATGCTCGATAACCTTGTGGACTTCGACCCCGCGAAGCTGACCAAGCCTGAGGATATGCCCGTGCTCGACCGCTGGCTTCTCACCAAGCTCAACGAGCTGATGGTCAAGGCCGAGCAGTCCTACTGCGACTATGAGTTCCACATCATCACCCACGCGGTGAACGATTTCTGCGTGAACACGCTCTCGAGCTTCTATCTCGACATCGTGAAGGACCGTCTGTACTGCGAGGGCGCGGAGAGCGCCTCCCGCCGCAGCGCGCAGAGCGCCCTCTACCTCACGCTCCACACGCTCGCCAAGCTCTTTGCGCCGATCCTCGCCTTCACCTGCGATGAGATCTGGCTCGCCATGCCGCACACCGCTGAGGACGACGCGCGCAACGTCGTGCTCAACGAGATGAACAAGCCCTTCACCGCCTACGCTCTCGACGACGAGACCATGGCGCGCTGGGAGCGCATCATCGCGGTGCGCACCGTCGTCAACGGCGCGCTCGAGGAAGCGCGCGCGGCCAAGGTCATCGGCAAGAGCCTGGAGGCCGACGTACACCTGACCGTGCCCGAGAGCGACCGCTTCCTTGCCGACGAGAGCCCCGCGGCGCTGGCCGACATCTTCATCGTCTCCAAGGTCGAGCTGGCCGTGGGCGACGCACTCGCCGTCAAAGTCGATAACGCCGCCGGGACGAAGTGCCCGCGCTGCTGGAAGCACTCCGTCAACGCCGACGCCGAGGGCCTCTGCCCCCGCTGCGCCGCCGTCGTCAAGCACCTGCACCTGACCGAACTGCTGTAAGAATCAGTGCGGGCGGCCCTTTGGCCGCCCGCGCGCTGTTTTCACTCCAACCCGTCCCGCTTACTTAGAAAGGAAAATCCCCGATGCACTTTGACACCAAGAAGCTCACCCGCTGCGCGCTCATCGCGGCTGTCTACGTCGCGCTGACGATGCTCTCCAACGCCCTGAACCTTGCCTACGGCCCCATTCAGCTCCGCTTTTCCGAAGCGATGACGGTCCTGCCGTTCCTGATGCCCGAGGCCAGCTGGGGCCTTTTTATCGGCTGCGTGCTCTCAAACATCCTGAGCCCCTACGGCCCCCTCGATATGATCGTCGGCTCCGCCGCCACGCTGCTCGCAGCGCTGCTCACGGCCCGCTGCCGCAATAAGTGGACCGCCGCGCTGCCGCCGGTGCTCTGCAACGCCATCCTCATCGGCGCGCTCATCGCCTGGGAGGAAGCGGGCGTCGGCGCAGGCTTCCCGCCCGCGTTCTTCTATAACGCGCTGACCGTCGGTCTCGGAGAAGCCGTCGCCTGCTACGTGCTCGGCATCCCCCTTCTCGGCGTGATGCAGAAGCGGCTGAAGCTCAACTAAACAAAAAAGAGGACTTCCGACCGGAAGTCCTCTTTTTTGCTTGTTGCGTCAGCCCGCGTAAGGCTGGTTGCTTTCGATGTAGATGCCGCGGCTGGCGGACCAGTCCACGTTGAAGTTCAGCACCTTGCCGAGGTCGCGGAGCTTGTAGTAGGTGTAGCCGCCGCCCTGATCGTCCGTCAGCAGGATCGCGGTGAAGGGGATGGACTCACCGTAGATCTTCGTGGCGGCGTCCGCCTTCTGGTAGCGGCGGTCGGCGGAGAAGGGCGCCTTCATCTCCGTGCCGTTGGAAACATAGGGCTGGTCCGGCGTGATGACCACGCTGCCGTCCCAATCCACGGCGAACTGGGCGGAGGTGCCGTTCAGCACGGAGGCGATGTCGCGCAGGCGGACATAGTTCGTCTCGCCGCCGTTGGCTTCGACGAGCGCGTAGGTCTGGAACGTGACGGGCTTGCCGTCCACGTCGATGGTCTGGCGGCGCACGCGCGCCGTGCCGCTCGCGGGGATGTTCTCCTGCGTCACGGTGCCGAGCACGCGCTCCTTCGTCAGCGGCTCGTCAGACGTGGAGAACTGGTAGAAGCCCGCGGGGAGCGTGAGGAAGTCGAGCGTGACGGTGCTCTTTTCCAGCGTGATGCCGGTCCCCTCGCTGTACTGGTGCGGCGCTTCGGGGAAGGTGAAGCGATAGGTCATCACCATGCCGTCGAGCAGGGCGTCGATCTCCTGCGTGGTGAGCTCGGGATAGGACTCGGCCAGAGCCGCGGCGATCGCATTGCGGCGGTCGCTCTGCGTGTTGCGCACGCTGACCGTCAGTCCGCCGTCCGATGCAAGAGCGAGCGTGACGGTGCCGGCGCTGGCGGCGTCATCGACCTCGGAGACCTCGTCGGACACGTCGGAAAAGATCGCGTTGAACTCGTCGGGATCGGCGAAGCTCTCCGTCGCCTGATCGCCGTAGTAGGCGCGGCCCTGATAGACAAAGCGGGTGAAGCCCTTGGACGTGAGGTCCGCGCGCATGTCGAGCGCATCGACCATCTCCTCGGTGAACCCGAACTTGACCGCGACCTGACCGCTGCCGCCGGCTTTGAGCGTCGTTTCGGCGACCTCGCACATGCAGCCGCTGAGCAGCGCGGCCAGCAGGGTGAGCACGAGCACCATGGACAGGATCTTTTTCATCTTGCATCGCTCCTTTTATTCAATGAGTATCTTACCCTCGGTAGACAAGGGCAGACACGCTTTCCGGCGGCCCTGATAGGCGCTGGACTTCGTCATCGTCCTAGGTGGGCGTCAGCCCACCGTCGTCCTCTTACTCGCCAGAGCCTATCATTGCTCGCCGGAAAGTCCTTCGGAGTTTTTCGGGAGCGGAAACGATGGTCAGCAAGGCTGACGAGGCAGCCGGGCTGGCGCCCGGCAACGAGGAAAACGAAGCTGACCGTTGTTTCAGCCCCGAGAAACCGTGTTTGCCCTTATCTACCGAGGGTAATTTTACATGAATTTTCGAAAAATTGCAAGCAAAGCGGGACCTTTGAGCGTGAAAAAGATAAAAAACCGGTAAGATCGCGGCCGGGACGAACTTTTTGAGAAAAATGCTTGACTTTTCCGGACTTTTTTATATAATAATATGGCTTGCGTTATGCGCAGGCATATCCTTGCTCACACCGATCGATGTGTGGGCCATCAGTCCAAAAGGAGGTGCAACCAAGAATGGCTAAGATTTCCGCAAACTATGAGGTCGTTTTCATCATGGACGGCAGACTGCCCGAAGAGCAGGTCGCCGCTCTGACCGAAAAGTTCAAGACCCTCGTGGAGCAGAACAGCACGGCTATGGAGGTTGAGGAGTGGGGCAAGCGCAAGCTGGCCTACGCCATCAACTACATCACCGAAGGCTACTATGTTCTGATCTCCTTCACGAGCGCGCCCGATTTCCCCAAGGAATTGGACCGTATCCTCGGCATTACCGATGGTATCATCCGCTCCATGATCGTCTGCAAGGGCGAATAAGGAGGGCAGCGCTATGTTGAACCGTATCGTCATCATGGGTCGACTCACCCGTGACCCCGAGCTGCGCCGCACGCAGAACGGCACGGCGGTGACGTCCTTCTCCGTCGCGGTCGACCGCGACTTCAAGAGCCGCGAGAGCGGCGAGAAGGCCACCGATTTCATCGACGTAGTCGCTTGGCGCCAGACCGCTGAATTTGTCTGCCAGTATTTCACCAAGGGCCGCATGGCCGTGGTCGAGGGCAGATTACAGATCCGCGACTGGAAAGACAAGGATGGCAACAACCGCCGCAGCGCGGAAGTGGTTGCCGACAACATTTATTTCGGCGACAGCAAGCGCGACAGCCAGTCGGGCGGCGATTACGCGCCCCCCGCCTACGGCTCTCCTGCCGAGAGTTATACCGCTCCTGCGAGCGGCGGCTTTGCCGAAATTGAAGAGGACGGCGAGCTGCCGTTCTAATGTGGGTACGAAAGCCCCAATTCTGATAAGGAGGAATCATCCATGGCTATGGAACGCGAAAACAGAGCCCCTCGCGCCGGCGGCCCGAACCGCAAGCGCAAAAAGGTGTGCCAGTTCTGCGTTGACAAGTGCGAGTATATCGACTATAAGGACGCCGCCAAGCTGCGCCGCTTCATCTCCGAGCGTTCGAAGATCCTGCCCCGCAGAACCACCGGTACCTGCGCGATGCACCAGCGTCAGCTGACCGAGGCGATCAAGCGCGCCCGTCAGATCGCTCTGCTCCCCTTCGTCACCGAATAAGGAACGAGATTTTGATGAAAGAGCTGTCCGAAAGGACGGCTCTTTTTTCGCTTTTCCCCTGCAAAAGGGGGCTTTTTCTCCGCGCTTTGCGCGGGAGGGGGGGCAGCGCCGACGGCGCTGCACGCAATAAAGGGGGCCATTCTCTCACGTGAGAGAATGGCCCCCTTTCAATCCCCCAAGAGAACGCGAGGGGCCTTCCCCCTCGACCCCGCACATTGGCAGTCTGGGGCTTGAACGACCTTTTTGCCTGCGGAGTGCACTGCGGTGTACGTGGCTTCGCCACGGGCCTTCTGCGGATCGGGGGCGGGATCAACCGCGCCCTACTCCGTGGGGCGCGAGTGACGGCGGTGCGCAGGGGCTGGTGCGGAACGATTTGGGTTGCTCCTATTAGCCGCTGCCGCTCTGCCTGCGTATCGGTAGCCTTACGCAATCTCCGTCTACTTCGGATTTGAGCAGACTTGCTTTTGCCTGCCGGGGCGGCATTGCTGCGCTCGCCGCGTTATTTGCATTTCGGTAGAAGGTGATTCGCCTGCACCTATGCAAGACACGTACTGCCAATAGCAGGAAATCAATCTGCACCCACGCAAGACACGCACCGCCAATAAGAGAAAATTAGTTTGCACCGAAGCAAGATGTGCACCGCCGATAGCAGGAAATTAGGTGCACCCACGCAAGATCCGCAGAGCGGCAGCGGATGATAGGAGCAGAAGCAAATCGTCTAGCACGCACCCACCGGCGGCGAGCGAAGCAATGCCGCCGCGTAGGCACTTCCATTCCGCAGGCGCCGCAGCCCTTCAAGCCCAAGACTGGCAATGCAGATTTTCTCTGGGAGGGTTTAAGGGAGGGATATCTCTTTTTCAAAAAGAGATATCCCTCCCTTCCCCGCGCCGCGCGGAGCGCGGCATTCCCCCGCACTTGCGCGGAACGCATCAAATATGCTATACTTTGAAAAAAGCATCAAAAGGAGCTGCTTTATGACCTTTCCCTGCCTTGTGCTCGACCACGACGACACCGTGGTCAACTCCACCGCGACGGTGCACTATCCCTGCTTTGCCGAGTACACGGCGAAGTTTTTCCCCAAGGCGAAGCGCTACACGCTGGAGGAATATGTCCTCAAAAACTTCGACCCCGGCGTTTACGACTTTTTCCACGGCGAGGTCGGCATGAGCGAGGAGGATATGAAGCACGAGCAGGCCTACTGGCACGAATACGTCCAGCACCACGTGCCGCAGGTCTACGACGGCATGCGCGATATTCTGTGGGAGTACGTGCGGGCGGGCGGCACGATCTGCGTGGTGTCGCACTCGCTCTCGCCGAACATCCTGCGCGATTACCGCGAAAATAAGCTCCCCGAGCCGAAGCTCGTCTACGGCTGGGAGGTGTCCAAGGACCGGCGCAAGCCCCAGCCCCACTGCCTGTTCGACATTATGGAAAAGCTCAAATTTTCGCCGGATGAGCTGCTTGTGCTCGACGATTTAAAGCCCGGCTACGACATGGCGAGAGCCGCGAAGGTGCGCTTCGCCGCCGCGGGCTGGTCGAACGACATCCCCGAGATCGAGCGCTTCATGCGGCAAAACTGCGACCTCTATTTTAAAACCGTCGAAGCGTTCGGCGCGTATCTTCTGCACGGAAAGGAAGCGTAACTATGGCCAAGCGCATTACGAAGATCGTCCTCACGGGCGGCCCGGCGGCGGGCAAGACAACGCTCGTCAGCCGCATTCTCAAGGAATTCAAGCAGGAGGACGGCTGGCGCGTCATCACCATCCCCGAAACGGCGACGGAGCTCATCTCGGGCTTTGGCATCAAGCCGTTCGGGAACTGCATGTCGATGCTGCAGTTTCAGGATTTCGTCGTCGCCGATCAGATCCACAAGGAGCAGCTTGCGCTGGGTGCGGCGCAGCTCGTGCCGGAGGACAACATCCTCATCCTCTACGACCGCGCACTGATGGACGACAAGGCCTACGTCTCGGACGAGGAGTTCGCGCAGGTCATCGCGCGTTTCGACGGGCGGACCGAGGAGCGCGTGCTCAAAAACTACGACCTTGTGCTGCACCTCATCACCTGCGCCAAGGGCGCGGAGTTCGCCTACGACCTCGGCAACGCGGCGCGCACGGAATCGATCGAATACGCCCGCGAGATGGACGACCGCACGCTGCGCGCGTGGAGCGCGCACCCGAACCTTCGCATCATCGACAACGACGTGGACTTCAACAACAAGATCGAGCGCGCCCTGCGCGAGATCTACAGGGCCGTCGGCGAGGTGGAGCCGATGGCGAAAAAGCGCAAGTACCTCATCGCCCTGCCGGATATGGCGGCGTTCGTCCGCGCGCACCGCGCCGCCGCCATTGAGATGACGCAGACCTACCTTGCCCTGACGAACCAAAGCATCGAGCGGCGCGTGCGCATGCAGGAAAACGGCGCGGAGACGCTGTACTTCTACACCGAAAAGCACCGCATGGAAAACGGCGAAAAGTGGGACACTGAGCGCCCCATCTCGCGCAAGCAGTACGAGCAGTACCTGCTCGAGCGCGACACGGCCCTCTCCCCCGTGCGCAAGACGAAGTACCGCTTCGTCTACGCCGACCGCCGCTGCGAGATCGACGTTTACCCCTTCAGCAGCGAAAAGGCCGTGCTCTTCCAGTACGGCGAGGACGGCGCGGCCCTGCCGCCGGAGATCACGGTGCTCGAAGAGGTGACGGCCCGGCGCGAATACAAAAACCGCGCGCTGGCCGCTTCGCAGAAGCTTTAAGCAGAAAAAACGAGGGACGCTTTTGAAGCGTCCCTCGTTCGTTTTGCGTTTTTATTTCACCTGCGCGGCGCTCAGGCGTTTGGATATTTTGCGGTAGCAGAGAATAAAATAGACGATCTCCGCCGAGCCGGTGAGCAGCCAGGAGAAGGGGTAGAGCAGGTACAGCGAGCCGATGGTGTGGAAATGAGCGAAGATCGTGTAGATCCAGATCACGCGGAACACACACGAGCCGAGAAAAACGAAGACCATCGGCACAAGGCCCTTGCCAAGGCCGCGCGAGGCGGAGGTGGTGCAGTCCATCAGCGCGGAGATGGGGAACGAGAAGCACATGACCGCGATGCGCTCAAGGCCCGCGTCGATGACGTCCGCTTCCGGCGTGAAGAGCGAGAGGAACTGCCGCCCGAACAGCAGAAACAGCCCGCCGAACACCGCCGCGGCCAGCGCGGCAAAGCCGAGCGTGAGAAGATAGCTTTTGCGCACGCGGTCCATCTTGCCCGCGCCGTAGTTCTGCCCGACGAAGCTCGAGCAGGCGATGTAGAAGGCGTTCATCACCGCGTAAACGAGGTTATCGACGTTGCCCGCGGCGGAGTTGCCCTCGACCACGACGGTGCTGAAGGAGTTGATGCCCGCCTGAATGAAGAGGTTCGCCACCGAGAAGATGGCGTTCTGCAAGCCCGCCGGCACGCCGATGGAGAGCACGTGCATGGCCTTGTCCTTGTGGAAGCGCAGCTCGCGCGCGCTCAGGCGGCAGATATCCTTGCTGCGCATGAGCGAGCGGACGATCAGCCCCGCCGAAACGCACTGGGAAAGAACGCTTGCCAGCGCCACACCGTCGGTCGCCATGCCGAGACCGATGACGAACACGAGGTCGAGGATGACGTTGAGCACGCCGGCCGTGGAAAGGAAGATGAGCGGCGACTTCGTGTCGCCGATGGCGTTCAAAACGCCGTTGCCGTAGTTATAGAGCGCGGCGGCGGGCATGCCGAGGAAGTAAATGCGAAGGTAGAGCTCCGCGCCGTCGATGAGGTCGTCGCGCGTGCCGAGCAGCTCGAGCAGCGGCCGGGCGAAGATAAGCCCCAGCGCCAGCATCAGAAAGCCCGCGATCAGAAGCACGATGAAGGACGTGTGCACCGACTCGCGCACGTTTTTCTCGCTGCGCGCGCCGAAATGCGTGGCCACGAGCACGTTCACCCCGCTGCCAAGGCCCATCAGAAAGCCCGTGAACAGGAAGATGAGCGTGGTCGTCGAGCCGACCGAGCCCATGGCCGCGGCGCTTGAAAAGCGGCCCACGACCGCAAGGTCGACCATGCTGAAGAGCATCTGCAGCAGGTTCGTGAACATCAGCGGCATGGAAAAGCTGATGATCTGGCGGCTGAGGCTGCCCTGCGTCATATCAAGCGTGGCGGAACGCGCCATAGGAAATCCCTCTCTCTCATCTGCAATGTAAAGTCCTACTCTTATAGCACACTTTCCATTTCTTTGCAAGCGCCTTTGCCGCGGGGAAGGAAAAAATCCTGAAAAATGTCGGAAAATTTTTCGGAAAAGCGGCTGATCGCGCGCAAAAACGCTTGCATTCGGCGTTTTGCTGTGGTAATATACCTATGTTATGGATGCAGGAAACGCAAGAGTGGACCGTTTGGCCCGCTCTTTCTTTTGCAAATTTTGGAAAAAACACAGACTGCGAGGGATACAATGAAAAAGGTGACCGAGGTCGTGCGCGAGCTGGCGCTCCCCGTTGTGGAGGAGAACGGCTGCAAGCTGTGGGACGTGGAATACGTCCGCGAGGCCGGGCAGTGGTATCTGCGGCTGTATATCGATAAGGACGGCGGGGTGAACATCCTTGACTGCGAGGCCATCTCGCGCCGGATGAGCGACATCCTCGACGAAGCGGACCCCATCGAGTCGAGCTATATCTTCGAGGTCGCGTCCGCGGGCGCGGAGCGTCCGCTCAAGCGGCCGGGCGACTTTGCGCAGTTCATGGGCTCGCCTGTGCTTTTGAAGACCTACAAGCCCGTGAACGGGCGCAAGGAGTTCTCCGGCGACCTTGCGGGCTATGAAAACGGCGACGTGACGCTCAAGATCGGCGAAGAGGAAATGCGCTTTGCCAAGGATACGGTCGCGCTCGTACGCCTGCGCTGCGATTTTTAAAAAGAATACCAACTACTTTATCATACAGAATACGTAATAAGGAGCAACTACTCATGAAATGTGATGAGATCTTCGCAGCTCTTGCGATGCTGGAAAAGGAACGCGGCATCTCCCAGAGCTTTATGATGGAAAAGATCGTGCAGGCACTCACCACCGCCTATAAGCGCGACCACGAGGGCGTGGAAAACGTGGTGGTCGACGTGGACGAGGGCAAGCGCGAGCTGAAGATGTTCGTGCAGAAGGAAGTGGCCGAGGAGGTCGAAAATCCCGGCACGCAGATGAGCCTTGACGAAGCCAAGGCCATCTCCGCCAAGTATAACGTCGGCGACATTGTCAACATCCCTGTGGATAACATCGAGTTCGGCCGCATCGCCGCGGGCAACGGCAAGCAGGTCATCATCCAGGGCCTGCGCGAGGCCGAGAGCGGCATGGTCTACGACGAGTATAACTCCAAGCAGCACGAGATCCTGACCGGCGTCGTGACGCGCATCGATCCGCGCACGGGCAACGCTTCCCTTCGCATCGGCACCGGCACGGAAGCGACGGACGCCATCCTCCTCTCCGGCGAGCAGGTCAAGGGCGAAACGCTTGTCGAAGGCCAGCGAATCAAGGTCTATCTTGTCGATGTGCGCCGCCAGTCGAGAGGGCCGCAGGTCGTCATCTCCCGCACGCATCCGGGCCTTGTCAAGCGCCTTTTCGAGCTCGAGGTCCCAGAAATTTATGACGGCACCGTCGAGATCCGCTCCATCGCCCGCGAAGCGGGCTCCCGCACAAAGATGGCGGTGTGGAGCAACGATCCCAACGTCGATCCCATCGGCGCGTGCGTCGGCCCCCACGGCCAGCGCGTCAACAGCATCGTTGAGGAGCTGCGCGGCGAGAAGATCGACATCATCAAGTACAGCGACGACCCGGCGGAGTACATCGCCGCGGCGCTCGCGCCCGCGGACGTGATCGAGGTCCGCCTTGCCGAGGAGGGCAAGGCCTGCCGCGTGATCGTGCCCGACGATCAGCTCTCCCTTGCCATCGGCAAGGAGGGGCAGAACGCGCGCCTTGCCGCGCGCCTGGTCGGCTACAAGATCGACATCAAGCCCGCAAGCTATAAAGAAGAGACTCAGGAATAAAGCAAAGGAGGGCGGCTCATGCAGAAAGTGAAGAAGATCCCGCAGCGGCAATGTGTGGGCTGCCGCGAGATGAAGGACAAACGCGCGCTCATCCGCGCCGTCAAGTCGCCGCAGGGCGAGGTATCGCTCGACTTTACGGGCAAAAAGCCCGGACGCGGCGCTTATGTCTGCCCGAACAGCGAATGTCTCAAGCGGGCGCGCAAATCCCGCGCGCTCGAGCGTGCGCTGGACACGGCCATCCCCGAGAGCGTTTATGAAGAAATGGAAAAGGAGATGGCAAACGGTGGATAAACTGCTCAATCTCATCGGCCTTGCGAAAAAGGCCGGAAAGCTCGAGACCGGCGAGGAGCCGGTCGGCGCGGCGGCAAGGGCAAAGCACGCGCGGCTCATCCTCATCGCGTCCGACGCCGCGGACAACACCCGCCGCCGGGCCAAGCACTTCGGCGACGCGGGCGAGTGCATCTGCCTTGAGATCCCCGCGACGAAGGACGAGCTGGGAAGGGCGCTGGGCCGCACGTCCTGCGCGATGGTCGCGCTGACGGACGTCGGCTTTGCCGAAGCCGCAGCCAAAAAGCTGGCCGAGAGCGACGAAGCTCACTACGGCGAAGCGGCACGCCGTCTTGCGGTCAAGGCCCAGCGCGCCGCCGAGCGCAGAGCTGAGCTCAAGCAGCACGAAAAGAACCTGCGCGAGGGCAAGAAAAAGCCCCATAAGGCCCCGGAAGCAAAGCCCGCCGCGGCGGAGGGGAAAAAGAAGCCACTTGCGGCGGAGGAAAAGAAGCCAGCGCGGCGCACCGTGAAGCACGGGCGCACGCGCGCCGAGCGCGAGAGGGCGCACCGCGAAGCGGAAAAGCAGCGCGCGTCGAAGCGCTTTGCCCACGCCCGCCCCGTGAAAAAGGGCAAGGGCAGCTTTAAGAAAGTAAATCAGCAGACATCACAACACACGGAGGTGCAATAATTTGGCTACTACAATGAACAAGAACAAGGTATCCGATATGGCAAAGGACTTCGGCCTTACGTCGAAGGACATTCTGTCCGTTCTGAGTACCTATGAGGACGGGAGCAAGAAGCCTTCGCAGGTGTTGTCCGCGGACGAGGTCAACCTGATCTTCGAGCATCTGACGCAGAAGCATCAGGTGAAGATCGAGTCGATCTACGCCGAGTCCGCTCCCCAGAAAAAACCCGAGCCCAAGGCTGCCCCCGCCCCCGCGCAGAACCAGCCGAAGGCGAATAATGCCCAGAACCAGCCGAGAAATAACAATAATAACGGCGGCAGCCGTCCCCAGCCCCAGCAGGGCCAGCAGGGTAAGCCCGCCCAGCCGCAGCAGAACACCCAGCCGGTGCAGCAGCAGAGCAAGTCCACCGCCACGCAGCATCCCACGACGCGCGTGCCGGAAAAGAAGATCGTCGACACCCGCAAGGTCACGAACGTCAACCTTGACAAGTACGACGAAAAGCTGCAGGACATGGCCGAGCGCTCCGGTGACCGCCGCGACTTGGAGCGCGGCAGCAAGGAAAAGTTCCGCAACAACAGAAACCGCAACAACCGTCAGCAGCCGTTCTCCGGCAAGCGCAAGCAGGAGGAGGCCGAGAAGATGCGCCGCCTGCAGCTTGAGATCGCGAAGAAGACGCCGCTGACCGTCAAAATTCCCGACGAGATCTCCGTCGGCGAGCTGGCCTCCCGCATGAAGAAGACAGGTGCCGAGGTCGTCAAGTGCCTGATGAAAAACGGCGTGATGGCGTCCCTTTCCCAGATGATCGACTTCGACACCGCGTCCTTTGTCGCCGAGGAGCTCGGCTGCAAGGTCGAAAAGGAGGTCGTTGTGACGATCGAGGAAAAGCTCATCGACGACCATGAGGACAGCGCCGACGAGCTCCAGCCGCGCGCCCCGGTCGTGGTCGTTATGGGCCACGTCGACCACGGCAAGACCTCCCTTCTCGACTATATCCGCAACGCTCACGTCGCCTCCGGCGAGGCCGGCGGCATCACGCAGCACATCGGCGCCTATCAGGTGCAGATCAAGGGCAAGCCCATCACCTTCCTCGATACGCCGGGCCACGAGGCCTTCACCTCCATGCGTGCCCGCGGCGCGATGATCACGGATATCGCGATCCTCGTCGTCGCCGCCGAGGACGGCATCAAGCCCCAGACCATCGAGTCCATCAACCACGCCAAGGCCGCCGAGATCCCCATCATCGTCGCCATCAACAAGATGGATAAGCCCGACGCCAACCCCGAGCGCATCAAGCAGCAGCTGACCGAGTACGGCCTTGTTGCTGAAGACTGGGGCGGTGACACCATTGTCTGCCCCATCTCCGCCAAGACCGGCATGGGCATCGACAACCTGCTCGAAATGGTCGCGCTGACCGCCGAGGTCGCCGAGCTCAAGGCCAACCCCAACCGTGCCGCGTCCGGTGCTGTGGTCGAGGCGCGCCTTGACAAGGGCCGCGGCCCGATCGCAACGCTGCTCGTCCAGAACGGCACGCTCCATCAGGGCGACATCATCATCGCCGGCACGGCCGTCGGCCGCGTGCGCGCGATGATGAGCGACAAGGGCCAGAAGCTCACCACCGCGGGCCCCAGCGTGCCTGTGGAGATTACGGGCCTTGGCGAAGTGCCCGAGGCCGGCGCACACTTCAACGCCGTCGCCGACGAGCGCCTTGCCCGCGAGCTCGTGGAGCAGCGCAAGGAAGAGGAAAAGCGCAAGGCCAACGCCCCCATCACGAAGGTCTCGCTCGAGGACCTGTTCAGCCAGATCCAGGCGGGCGAAATGAAGAACCTCAACATCATTGTCAAGGCGGACGTCATGGGCTCGGTCGAGGCTGTCAAGGCGTCGCTTGAGAAGATCTCCAACGACGAGGTCCGCGTGCGCGTCATCCACGGCGCGGTCGGCGCGATCAACGAGAGCGACGTCATGCTCGCGGCCACGTCCAACGCCATCATCGTCGGCTTCAACGTTCGTCCGGACGCCGCGGCGCGCGACAGCGCGGCCCGCAACCATGTCGACATGCGCATGTACCGCGTCATTTACGACGCCATCGACGAGATCGAGGCCGCTATGAAGGGTATGCTCGCGCCGAAGTTCCGCGAGGCCATCATCGGCCACGCCGAAATTCGCCAGACCTACAAAGTCTCGTCCGTCGGCACCGTCGCGGGCTGCTATGTCACCGACGGCAAGATCCAGCGCGCGTGCGACGTGCGTATCGTGCGCGACGGCATCGTCGTCCACGAGGGTCACCTCGCCTCGCTCCAGCGCTTCAAGGACTCCGTCAAGGAAGTCGCGCAGGGCTACGAGTGCGGCCTGAGCTTCGAAAAGTACAACGACATCAAGGTCGGCGATATCGTTGAAGCGTACGTTATGGAACAGATCGAGCAGTAAGACTTCAAAAATCCGCGAAGCGAATTTTTGAGTAGGATTCAGGCTGCGGCAGCGCACTCGCTGCGCTCGCACGTTTGCAGCCTGTAAAGTGTATTTCTGACGCACAGGTCGTCAGAAATACAGATCAAGATTTTTGCGCCGTGCGCGGCGCAATGTTTAGAAGCCTTAAGGTAGGGGCGGGCGTTCGCCCGCCCCTGCTTTTTTCAAAGGAGGAATAAAAATGGCAAGCAATCGCATTGGACGCATCAATGAAGAGATCCAGCGCGAGCTCAGCTCGCTCTTCCGCACGCTCAAGGACCCGCGCGTCCAGAGCGGCATGGTGACCATTACCCATGTGGACACGACGAGCGACCTGCGCTATTCGCGCATTTACGTGAGCGTTCTCGAAAAGTCGCTCGAAAAGGACGTCATTCGCGGTCTCAAGAGCGCGGCGGGCTATCTCCGGCGCGAGCTGGGCGCGAACATGTCGCTGCGCTACACGCCGGAGCTGCAGTTCATCGCGGACGACTCCATCGAATACGGCGCGCACATCTTAGAGATGCTGCGCGACCCGCGCGTGGTGAAGCCCGCGAACCCCGAAAACGAAACACTGAACACGGAGGATGAGCAGGAATGACCGTTTCCGAAGTCGCGGCATACCTCCGCGCGCACGACAAGTACCTCATTCTCACCCATCGCCGTCCGGACGGCGACACGCTCGGCTGCGCTGCGGCGCTGTGCGCCATGCTGCGCCAGATGGGCAAGACCGCGGGCATCCTCTATAACCGCGAGACGACCGAGCACTTCGAGTCCTATGTCGAGCAGTATTGGGTCGCGGACGATTTTGACTATGAGACGGTCGTCTCCGTCGACCTCGCCGCGCTGAGCCTGTTCCCCGACAACGCTGAGATGTTCAAAACGCGCGTCGACCTCGCCATCGACCATCACCCGAGCTACGAGGGCTTCGGCAAGGAGAGCTGCGTGCATCCCGAGTGCGCCGCCTGCGGCGAGATCCTCTGCGAGCTCGCGCAGGAGCTCGGCCAGCTGACGCCTGCTGTCGCGCTGCCGCTCTATGTCGCCGTGTCGACCGACACGGGCTGCTTTGTCTACTCCAACGTCACGGCGAACACGCACCGCGTGGCCGCGGTGCTGATGGAGACGGGCATCGACTATAAAGCCGCCAACAAGCTCCACTTCCGCACGAAGAGCAAAAAGCGCCTTGCGCTCGAGGGCGAGCTTCTGCGCACGATGGAGTTTTACGACGAGGACCGCGTCGTCATTGTCGCCGTGCCGCAGTCGCTCCAGCAGCGCATGCAGCTTTCCGAGGCCGACATGGAGGATCTTGCGTCCCTCGGCGGGCTCGTCGAGGGCACGGACTGCGCCGTGACGATGAAGGAGACAAAGGACGGCGCGTGGAAGGTCAGCGTGCGCACGGGCGCGCGCGTCAACGCGACGCTCGCCTGCTCGAAGCTCGGCGGCGGCGGCCACCGCGCGGCCTCGGGCTGTCTCATCGAGCACGCGGGATACGAACAGGCCCGCGCGATGATCTTAAACGCCATCGCCGAAGCGGTGGCGGAAGAACACAGGGACGCGTAAGCGCCGAAGGAGAGACCTATGCCCAACGGCATCATTATCATCGATAAGCCCCAGGATTGGACGAGCATGGATGTCTGCGCCAAGCTGCGGGGCGTGCTGCACGAAAAGCGCGTCGGCCACGCCGGGACGCTCGACCCCATGGCGACGGGCGTGCTGCCCGTGTTTGTCGGGCAGGCGACCAAAGCTGTCTCCTTTGCCGAGGGCGGGAAGAAGGTCTACGAGGCCGTTTTGCAGCTCGGCAGAGTGACCGACACGCAGGATACGACCGGCGAAACGCTCGAAGAGCATCCCGTGGCCGTCACGGCGGACGGGGTGCGCGCGGCGCTGCCGCGCTTTCTCGGCGAGATCGAGCAGATCCCGCCGATGTACTCGGCCATCAAGGTAAACGGCCAGAAGCTCTACGACCTCGCCCGTCAGGGTCGTGAGGTCGCGCGCAAGCCGCGCATGATCACGATCTTCGACCTTGCGCTCACACAGAATTTGGGAAACGGGCAGTATGCCCTGCGCGTCGTTTGCTCGAAGGGCACCTACATCCGCACGCTGTGCCACGATCTCGGTCAGGCGCTCGGCTGCGGCGGCTGCATGGCGGCGCTGCGCCGCACGGAAGCGTCAAACTTCCGCATCGACGAGGCCGTGACGCTTGAGGACGTGCAGCGCGAGGGCGAAGCACTGCTCCGCCCCACGGACAGCCTGTTCCGGCAGTATCCGGCCTACACCATCCCGAGCACTGAACAGGAGCGCAAGTGCCTCTGCGGCAATCCACTGCGCGCAAAGCTCCCCGACGGGCTGTACCGCGTCTACGGGCGCGACGGGGCGTTCCTTGCCCTGTCGGAGGCGAAGGATGGCACGCTCACCTCGAAACGAAATTTTTTCAGCGTGTGACGCTGACGCAAAAAGGAAACCGAAACTATGAATGAATCCACAGTCATCGCCCTGGGCTTTTTCGACGGGGTGCATATCGGGCACGGCGAACTGCTCAAAATGGCGGTGCGCCGCGCACAGGAGCGCGGCTGCCGCTCCGCGGCGTTCACGTTCGACCGCTCGCCGCGTGAATTCGTCACGGGAAAGCCCGTGCCGCTGCTGACAACGCCGTCTGAGCGCGCAAACATCATCCGCACACAATACGGCGTGCAGGAGGTCTTTGTCGAGCCGTTCGACCAAAGCATGATGACCATGCCGTGGGAAGATTTTATCTCAGAGCTTCTCGTCAGGAAGTATCACGCGGTGCACCTTGTCGCGGGACACGACTTCCGCTTCGGCCACAAAAATGAGGGCGATGTGGAAAAGCTCAGAAGTTACTGCGCCGCCCACGGCCTCGGCTGCGACATCATCCCGCGCGTCGAAAAAGACGGTGTGACCGTCTCTTCAACTTATATCCGCTCGCTTCTGGAAGCAGGCGAGGTCAGGCGCGCCGCGGAATTTCTCGGCCATTATTTTTCCGTGGAGGGCACGGTGCGCCACGGCGAGGGCATCGGGAAAAAATCCCTTTTCCCGACGGCAAACCTCATCCCCGAAGAGCACATCATCGCCCTAAAGCGCGGCGTGTACGCCACGCGCGCGCATCTGCCGAACGGCGAGACGCGCGTGGGCGTGACGAACGTCGGTGTGCGGCCGACGGTGAGCGACAAGAACACCGTGACGATCGAGACATATCTTGTCGGCTTCGATGGCGACCTGTACGGGCAGAAATTACAGCTCGACTTTTTCGACTACCTGCGCGAGGAGAAGAAGTTCTCCTCCACGCAGGAGCTGCACGACATGATCGCGCAAAACGCCCGCGAGGCGATGCAGATCGTCAAATAAGTGGCGAAGCCTCTTATTTGAGAAGGCTTCGCTGCGTTCTGCGCCTCGGTTGTCCGCTATAAGCGAACAACTCGACGCTCACTCCGCGCAAAGTGTTTTCTGCCACGCACATGTCGCGGCAGAAAACGGATCAAATTGCTTTCGCGTCTGCGGACGCGAAATGCTATATGAGACTTTTACGGTAAAAAGAACGTCTGCAAAATGCAGACGTTCTTTTTTTGCGCCCTTATTTCCCGACAGGCTTTTTCTGCCCGTGCGTTTACAATAATCCCACAACGCACAAGGAGGGGACGAGCTGTGAAAGGGATGGAGCTGCTGCGCAGCCGGGAATGGTCGGGGAAATTTGTGGACTGCACGCTGCGCTTCGTGCTCGCGGCGGTGCTGTCCGGCGCGCAGGTGTTCGGCGGCTATGCGCCGCTGGCGCTGGGGCTGACGGCCGCGGCGGGGCCGGGCGTGAGGGGGCTGAGCGCGTTTCTCGGCGCGTCGGCGGGGGCGTTCGTGTTTCTGCCGTTTTCGCACGCGCTGCGCACCTTCGCCGCGGCGGTGCTGATCTTCACGGCGAACAACGCCTTCTTCGACCTGAAAATTTACCAAAAGCGCGCGTTTCTGCCGCTGCTCTCGGCGGGGATGATGCTCTCGGTCGAGTTCGTTTACGTGCTGCGCGACCCGGGCGGCGAGGCGGCGACCTGCCTTGTGAGCCTGCTGCTTGCGGCGCTGGCGGCGATGAGCGGGCGGGCGCTGCTCGCCCCGGCGGAAAAGGAGCATCCGTTCGCGTCGCTTTTCATCCTGCTCGGCGTGCTGATGGCCTTTTCCTCGTATCAGACGGCGAACGGCTTTGCGCCGGGGCGCATCGCGTCGCTGCTCGTGGTGCTGCTCGCCGCTTTTGAGCGCAGCGGGGCGGTGTCCGTCCCGGCGGCGCTGTGCATCGGCCTTGCGATGGACCTGACGGCGGGCGACGGGGGCTTTGCGCATGCGGCGTCGTATGCCTTCGCGGCGATCCTCGTGAGCGTGACGTGCCGGGGCAACCGCGTGGGCTCGGCGCTGTGGTTCCTTCTGAGCATGCTGTGCTTCGCGCTGCCGATGAGCGCGCAGACGGGGCTGGTGCTGCTGTATGAGTCGATCGCGGCGGCGCTGCTGTTTCTGCTCATCCCGCGAAAATACTTTCGCGGCCGGCACCTTGCGATGGAGGAGAGCGCGCAGGCGGACACGACGCTGCGCAAAACGCTCACCGAGTCCGCCGCAGCGATGCGCGAGCTGTACGACAGCGTTGCCCACCCGGTCAGGCACACGGAGGAAAATCCCGCCGCCATCTTCGACCGCGCTGCGGAAAAGGTCTGCCGGGGCTGCGCGCTGTGCGACTTCTGCTGGGAAAAGGAGTACAACCGGACCTATACCGCCCTCAACGACGCGACCGCCGCGCTTTTGCAGCGCGGGCAGGGACGCGGCGAGGACTTCCCCTCCTACTTTGCCGACCGCTGCATCCGCTTTCCGAGCTTTCTTGCCGCTGTGAACGAGGAGCTGCGCACCTATCTTCTGCGGCGGCAGTACCGCCGGCGCATCGCCGAGGACCGGGCGAAGGCCGCTTCGCAGTATGCGCAGCTCTCCGAGCTTCTGCAGAGCGCGGCGGACGGCGCGGCGGCGCAGGCGGTATCCGCAGCTCCCCTGCACCCCTATGAGGTCGGCCTTGCGCTGCGGCCCAAGCGCGGCGAGCGCGTGAGCGGCGACAGCGCGAGCCGCTTTGAAACGGAAAACGGCACGCTGTGCCTGCTGCTCTCCGACGGCATGGGCTGCGGCGAAGCGGCGCAGCGCGAATCGGCGATGGCCGCGCGCCTTTTGGAGCGCTTTCTCCGCGCGGGCATCGACGCGCCGCCCGCGCTCAAAACGCTCAACAGCGCGCTCTCGCTGCGCGCCGAATCGACCGACAGCTTTACGACCGTGGACCTTCTCACCCTGTCGCTCCGCACGCTCGAGGGCGAGCTTTACAAGTACGGCGCGGCGCCGAGCTATTTAAAGCGCGGCGGCAGCGTGCGCCGCGTGACCTGCTCGTGCCTGCCGGCGGGACTGCAGGAGGGCTCGCCCCCGCCGGAAGCGACGCACCTGCGCCTGTCGCCGGGGAGCTTTCTCGTCATGGTGACGGACGGCGTGGCCGACAGCGCGGACGACGAGTGGCTGCAAAATCTGCTCGCGGGCTGGGAGGGAGAGGACCCCCAGCAGCTTGTCTCCGCGATTTTGGCCGACAGTCTGACGCGCCGCGGCGGGACGGACGACGCGGGCGTGCTGGCGCTGTATCTTCTAAAAGATGGCGGGGGCTTACAGGAGGTGTGAGCGCGGCGGAAAATTTTGCGTTCCCCGGTATAGCGCGCAGCGCGCGGGGCATACTGGCCTTAGAACATTTTCCGCCGGGAGGTGCTGTACATTGGTCAGGGGAACATCGAGACGGGTCATCGTGGTGGACTCGCCGGACACGGAGCTTTTTGAGCAGGCGATCTTCATTGTGCGCAGCGACGTGTCCTCGCGCAGCGGCGTGACGGCGCAGCGGCTGGTGGACGAGGCCTGCCGCGTGGCGCGCAGCTGCGGACGCACGCAGACGCGCACAAGGAGCCTGCTTCGCCGCGGCTCGCCGGCGCTGTGGTGCGGCGTGGGCGCGGGGGGCATTGCGCTTGCGTGGCTGCTGAGTGCGCTGATTTGAACAAGGGTCATTTTCTTCTCCTCTTTGGGGCGCTGCGGGAAACCGCACGCCCCGCTTTTTTTGCGCGTTTTCAGCAAATTCTGATTTACAAGCGGTAATCATTGGGCTATACTATAACCTACCGTATTTTGAACGACGAGGTTATGACCATGAATGCTGACTTTTCCCGCACCCTTGCCCTGCTGCGGCAGGAGAAGGGAATTTCCCAGCGCAAGGCCGCGAAAGAGCTCGGCATTTCGCAGGCGCTGCTCTCCCACTATGAAAACGGCATCCGCGAGCCGGGGCTTGCCTTTGTCGCCCGCGCGTGCGACTATTATCATGTGTCGGCGGACTATCTGCTCGGGCGCACGCTCTCGCGCGACGGCGGCATGATCGACGCGGAATCGCTCTACGATTCGAGCGACGAAAAGGGCACGCTGCGCGGCAGCATCGCCGCGACGCTGCAGAAGAAGATGCTCGTGAACACGGCGGGGCTTTTATTCGAGCTGCTGGGCAAAACGAACGACCGCGCGCTCATCACGTCCGCGGGCGGATACCTCGGCGGCGCGTTCTACCAGCTCTACCGCGCGCTGCACCGCGCGAGCGGCGGCAAGGAGGGCTACTTCGGCCTGGACTCGACGGCCTACCAGTCCGGCGCGGTGGATGCGCAGATGCGCGCGGATTACATCGCCTACGCTTCCTCGCTCGCGGCGCTCTCGGAAAAGGAGGGGGCCTTCCCCGCGATGGAGGATGAGACGCTCGCCGCCCTCTACCCCGGCCTCATGCAGAGCGTGACGCAGGTGCTCCACAGCACCGAAGAAAAGACCAATTCCCTGCTTGGCAGGAAATAAGGAAGAGAAAACAGTATGAACGAAAAGAATATCCGAAATTTTTCCATCATCGCGCACATCGACCACGGCAAATCCACACTGGCGGACAGGCTTCTTGAAAAGTGCAACGCCGTTTCCGCGCGCGAGATGGAGGACCAGATCCTCGACAACATGGACTTGGAGCGCGAGCGCGGCATCACCATCAAGGCCCGCGCCGTCACGTTCGACTACACCGCCGCCGACGGCGAGGTCTACACGCTCAACCTCATCGACACGCCGGGCCACGTGGACTTCAACTATGAGGTCTCGCGCTCGCTCGCGGCCTGCGAGGGCGCGCTGCTCGTCGTGGACGCTTCGCAGGGCATCGAAGCGCAGACGCTCGCCAACACCTACCTTGCCATGGAGCACGATCTGGAGATCCGTCCCGTGATTAACAAGATCGACCTGCCCGCCGCCGACCCCAAGCGCGTCAAGCAGGAGATCGAGGACATTTTAGCCATTCCCGCCGAGGATGCGCCCGAAATCTCCGCCAAGCAGGGCATCAACATCGACGCGGTGCTCGAAGACATCGTGCAGAACCTTCCCTGCCCGCAGGGCGACCCGAACGCGCCGCTTCAGGCGCTGATCTTCGACAGCTATTACGACGCCTACCGCGGCGTTATCGTCTACATGCGCTTGAAGCAGGGCACGATCAAGCCCGGCATGGAGGTCAAGATGATGGCGACGGGCGCAACGTTCAAGGTGCTCGAATGCGGCTTGATGCGCCCGCTGGGTCTGGAGCCTGCGAAGCAGTTAGAGGCCGGTCAGGTCGGCTACTTCACCGCAAGCATCAAGGACGTGCATGAGACGCAGATCGGCGACACGGTCACGGGCGTCGAGAATCCCGCGAGCGAGCCGCTGCCGGGCTACCGCAAGGTGCGCTCGATGGTCTACTGCGGCATTTACACCGAGGACGGCAGCAAGTACCCCGACCTTCGCGACGCGCTCGAAAAGCTGCAGCTCAACGACGCGAGCCTGACGTTCGAGCCGGAGTCGTCCGTCGCGCTGGGCTTCGGCTTCCGCTGCGGCTTCCTCGGGATGCTCCATATGGAGGTCATTCAGGAGAGATTGGAGCGCGAGTTTGACCTCGACCTCGTCACCACGCTCCCGAGCGTCATCTACGAGGTCTATAAGACCGACGGCACGATGGTGCGCGTCGATAACCCGCACAACTACCCCGACCCCGCGCACATCGAGCGCGCGGAGGAACCCTACGTCAAGGTGACGATCGTCACACCGCCCGACTACGTCGGCAACATCATGCCGATGTGCCAGGACCGCCGCGGCGAGTTCAAGGACATGCAGTACCTCGATACCTACCTTGTCGAGATGCACTACGAGATGCCGCTCAACGAGATCATCTACGATTTCTTCGATACGCTCAAGGCCAACACCAAGGGCTATGCCTCGCTCGACTATGAGCTCTCCGGCTACCGCCCGAGCGATCTGGTCAAGGTCGATATCCTGCTCAACGGCGATCAGGTGGACGCGCTTTCGTTCATCGCGCACCGCGACAAGGCCTACGGCCGCGCGCGCCGCCTTTGCGAAAAGCTCAAGGACAACATCCCGCGCCAGCTCTTCGAGGTCCCCATTCAGGCCGCCATCGGCGGGCGCATCATCGCGCGCGAGACGGTCAAGGCCATGCGCAAGGACGTTCTGGCCAAGTGCTACGGCGGCGATATCAGCCGAAAGAAGAAGCTGCTTGAAAAGCAGAAGGAGGGCAAAAAGAAGATGCGCTCGCTCGGCACCGTGCAGGTGCCCACGGAGGCCTTCCTTGCCGTCCTCAAGCTGGACGAATAAGAAAACAGATCAAAAGGAGTGCGATCGGATATGCTTTTGGACCATTATGTCAGCGCCATGGACAGCTGGAAGGGACGCATCGACAGTGAGACCGATTATGACGCGTTCCGCTGGCACCAGTGGGTGCGGCCCATCGACTTAAACGACGGCGGCGAGCCGTTTTCCGGGAAGCTCGGCTTCGCGTTCATCGGCTTTTGCAGCGACAAGGGCGTCGCGCGCAACAAGGGCCGCACCGGCACGGCGCTCGCGCCGGACTTTGTGCGCGGCCAGATGTCGGGCCTTCCCTGCACGTTCTCGCAGGAGGTCAGGCTCTTCGACGCGGGCGATATCATCTGCGATGAGATCTCGCTCGAGGAGGGCCAGCGCGAGCTGGGCTGCGCCGTGGAGGAGATCCTGCGCAGAGGGCTCTTCCCCATCGTGCTCGGCGGCGGGCACGAGACGACCTTCGGTCACTTCCAGGGCCAGCACAATTACTTGAAGGACTGCGGCAAAAAGCCGGAGCTCGGCATTGTGAACTTCGACGCGCATTTTGACCTGCGCCCCTACGACATGGGCAATTCGTCGGGCACGATGTTCCGCCAGATGGCGGACGTGTGCAGGGCCGAGGGCACGCCGTACCACTACTTCCCCATCGGCATCCAGCAGCACAGCAACACCGTGAGCCTTTTCAAAAAGGCTGAGGAGCTGGGCGTTGACTATGTGCTCGCCAAGGACCTGCATGCTTCGAACTTAGAGTCCATCTTAGAGCGCATGGACCAGTTTTTGTACCAGTGCGACGATTCGTACATCACCGTCTGCACGGACGTGTTTTCGTCGGCGTTCGCGCCGGGCGTGAGCGCGCCGCAGTCGCTCGGGCTCGACCCCGAGGTCGTGCTGCCGCTCATCAAGCACGTTTTGCGCACACGCAAGGTGCGCGGGTTCGACATCTGCGAGATCTCGCCGCGCTTCGACCAGGATAATACGACTGCCAACCTCGGCGCGGTCATCATTTTCGCGGTGGTCAATACGCTGTGTCGGCTCAATGGGTTGAGCATTTAATGTTTCAGCTCATAAGGCTGAGGGTTTGTTCCCCTGCGATGCAGGGGGCGCGAAAAAGGGGGATATTCTCTTTCTCAAAAGAGAATATCCCCCTTTCAATCCCCCAGGAGAAAGGACGAGGGGCCTTCCCCCTCGACCCCGCACATTGGCAGATTGGAGCTTGAAGAGCTGCACAGCCTGCGGAATCGGGTGCGGTGTACGTGGCTTCGCCACGAGCCCCTGCGTCTCGCTGCCGGTATCAACCGCGCCCTACTCCGTGGGGCGCGAGTGACGGCGGTGCGCAGGGGTTGGTGCTGGACGATTTGGGTTGCTTTTATCTTCGCTGTCGCTCTGCCTGCGATTCGTCACTCTTCCGCAACTGCGTTCTACTTCGGATTTGTGCAGACTTGCTTTTGCCTGCCAAGGCGGCATTGCTGCGCTCGCCGCGTTATTGGCACTTTCGGTAGACGGAAATCAGTCCGCACCGAAGCAAGATGTGCATTACCGATAGCAGGAAATTAGGCTGCACCTACGCAAGGCACGCAGAGCGGCAGCGGATAATAGGAGCAAGTCAAATCGTATCGCAGAGCCAACGCGGCTTTGCCGCGCGCAGGCATTTTCATTCCGGAGGCATAAAGGTCGTTCAAGTTTGAGACTGCCAATCTAACGCCTTTCTCTTGGGGTTCCAAAGGGGATATTCTCTTTTGCGAAAGAGAATATCCCCTTTGATCCGTGCAGCACCATCGGTGCTGCCCTCCCCCCCACCGCGGGTTCCCGCGGCGCTCATACCCTCTTCCCATACATGAAGAGATCGCACTTGAGCATGCCGTTATAAAGCTTGCGCTTTTTATCGGCAAACTTCCCGTAGCAGCGCTCAAAATCCGGGTGCGAGGAGAGCACGTAGACCCGCCAGCTGTCGGGCAGCTTGTCCATCGCGCGGCCAAAGGCCTTGTAGAGCTCGCCCGCTTCCTCGCGCTCGAGCAGGCGCTCGCCGTAGGGCGGGTTCGTCACGACGCGGCCGTACAGCCCGCCCCAGTGGAAGCGCGTGGCGTCGTCGACCTCGAACTTCACGATATCGTCCACCTCGGCAAGCTCGGCGTTGTGGCGCGAGAGCTCGACGGCGTCGGGGTCGATGTCGCCGCCCCAGATCTCGTATTTTCCGTGGAACTCTTTGTCCATGGCCTCGTCCGCTGCGTCGAGCCAGATGTCGCGGTCGATGGTGGACCAGTGCTGGGCGGAGAAGCTGCGGTTCAGGCCCGGCGCGCGGTTGCGCGCGATGAGCGCGGCCTCGATGGCGATGGTGCCGCTGCCGCAGAAGGGATCGCAGAACGGGTCGCGCCCGGAGTAGTGCGAGAGCTTGACCATCGCGGCGGCGAGCGTTTCGCGCAGCGGGGCGGCGACGCCGTGGGCGCGGTAGCCGCGCTTGTAAAGCCCCTCGCCCGAGGTGTCGAGCCCGACGAGGACCTCGTCTTTCATGATGGAAAAGCGCACCTGATAGCGCCGCCCCGTCTCGGGCAGCTGGGCGATGCCGTAGGCCGCGCTCAGGCGGTCAACGACCGCCTTTTTGACGATCGACTGGCAGGCGGGCACGGAGTGGAGCGTTGAATTGATGGAATAGCCCACCACGGGGAACTCGCCCTCGCGGGGGATCCAGTTCTCCCAGCGCACCGCGCGCACGCCCTGAAAGAGCGCTTCAAAGTCCGTGGCGCGGAAGCGGTGCAGCACGAGGATGACGCGCGCGCCGCAGCGCAGGTTGATGTTGAGCCGCGCGATGTCGCGCGCTTCGCCGCGGCAGAGGACGCGGCCGTTCTCCACGCGCACGTCGGCAAGGCCGAGCTTTTTCACCTCGTCGCCGACAAGGCTCTCCAGCCCCAAAAGGCAGGGAATGACAAATTCCAGCATAGTAACGCTCCTGAACAAATGGATTTTTCCCCAGTATAACCGACAGGAACAAAAAAGGCAATCATCGCGTCAAAATAAGCATGGTAAAGCGGCAAAGCGTGTGGTACAATAGAGAAAACGGCGCGGAAAGCGCGCTGTCACACCAATGTAACACCAAACTTGCGCGCTCGGCCCGGAAAAAAACGGGAATGCAACACTGAAGTTGCTGGAAACGGACGCGCGATTTTGCTATCTTATCCTCAGACAGAGAAACGGAGGGAACGCAATGGCATTTGGCGAGCGGCTCCAGGAGGTCCGCAAACGCAGCGGGCTGACGCAGGAGGAATTTGCCGAACAGCTTCAGGTCTCGCGCCAGTCGGTCTCGCGCTGGGAATCCGGCCGGGGCTACCCCGAGATGGAGAAGATCATCTTCATCTGCAACCGCTACGGTGTGACGATGGACGGGCTGTTCACAGAAGAAGTCCCCACCCCCGGCGAGCCGCCGGTCGAAGCCCCGCTGCTGTCCGCGCGCACGCTCGGCAGCGAGTTGTCAAACCTGTACGCGAATCTGTCACCCTACAACAAAAGCATCGGGATCATGCTGCTGACCGTCATCGCGATGATCGGTCCGGCATACGTCTACTGTATGCGCAGTTTGAAAGGAGGAGCAGATGAAATGATGACCATTATCTGGATCGCCGCCATCATCATCTTCGGCATTGCCGAGGCGGCGACGGCGGGGCTGGTGTCGATCTGGTTCGTCGTGGGCGCGGTGGCCGCGCTGGTGGCGACGGAGCTGGGCGCGGCGCTGTGGCTGCAATTCGCGGTCTTCCTGGTCGTATCCATTCTGGCGCTCATCGCAACAAGGCCCCTTGCGCGCAAGATGCTGGATAAGACGATCGTGCCCACGAATGCCGACCGTGTGCTGCACCACGAGGCCAAGGTGACCGAAACGGTGGACAACGAGAACGCCACGGGCGCTGTGTACATCGACGGCAAGACATGGACGGCGCGCAGCGAAGACGGCAATATCATCCCTAAGGGGAAAATGGCAAGGATCGTTCGCATGGAGGGCGTCAAGCTCTACGTGCGCGAGAGTAAAGAACCCAGCGAGAGAAGAGAGTAAACCCAAACTACACAACATTTTAGGAGGAAAAGAACTATGGAATGGATCGGCTATATCGGTATCGGCATTTTAGTGCTGCTGGTGCTTCTGGTGCTCATCACGAACATCCAGATCGTGCAGCAGTCGCGCGCCTACGTCGTTGAGCGCCTCGGCGCTTACAGCGCGACATGGGGCGTGGGCCTGCACTTCAAAATTCCGTTTTTCGAGCGCGTTGTGAAGAAGGTCAGCCTCAAAGAGCAGGTGGCCGACTTCGATCCCCAGCCCGTCATCACGAAGGATAACGTCACGATGCAGATCGACACGGTCATCTACTTCCAGATCACCGACCCCAAGCTCTACACCTACGGCGTGGAGCATCCGATGAACGCCATCGAGAACCTGACGGCCACGACGCTGCGTAACATCATCGGCGAGATGGAGCTTGACCAGTCGCTCACGAGCCGCGATGTCATCAACGCCAAGATGCGCTCCATCCTCGACGAGGCGACCGACCCGTGGGGCATCAAGGTCAACCGCGTGGAGCTCAAGAACATCCTGCCGCCGCGTGAGATCCAGAACGCGATGGAAAAGCAGATGAAGGCCGAGCGCGAGCGCCGCGAGTCCATCCTGCAGGCCGAGGGCCAGAAGCAGTCCCAGATCCTCGTGGCCGAGGGCGAAAAGCAGTCCACCATCCTGCGCGCGGACGCGGAAAAGCAGGCGGCGATCCTCAAGGCCGAAGCCGAGCGTCAGGCCGCCATCCTCAAGGCGGAGGGCGAAGCGCAGGCTATCCTGAACGTGCAGCAGGCGCTGGCGGACTCAATCAAGATGCTCAACGACGCCAACCCCAACGACCAGGTCATCAAGATCAAGGCGCTCGAATCGTTCGAGAAGGCCGCCGACGGTCAGGCGACGAAGATCATCGTCCCCAGCGAGATCCAGAGCCTTGCCGGCCTTGCCGCCAGCTTCAAAGGGCTGTTGGAAGAGGACAAGTAATTTCAAAAAAGAGGCGGAGCCTCTTTTTTGAGAAGGCTGCACTCCGCTTCGTGCCTTGCCGCCCGCAGGGCGGCTGCGACACGCGCGGAGCGAGAGGAGTTTTTTCTGACGCACACGCCCCAGGGCGGCTTCTCTTGCCGCTTTGCGGCAATTCACCTTCTGTCGTCAGAAAAAACGGATCAAAATCATTTGCCGTCTGCGGACGGCAAAACATACAAAGCGAGGGCCGTTCCCAACGGGAACGGCCCTCGCTTTGACATTACAGGAAAATTTGCTTAGAACGCGCACTTTTCGCGCAGGAAGTCCCTGACCTGATCGATGGGGATGCGGACCTGCTCCATGCTGTCGCGCTCGCGGATGGTGACGCAGTGGTCGGCCGCGATGCCGTTGGCCTCGTCGCCGACGGTGTCGAAGTCGAACGTGATGCAGTACGGCGTGCCGATCTCGTCCTCGCGGCGGTAGCGCTTGCCGATCGAGCCGGTCTCGTCGTAGTCGACCATGAATTCCTTGGAAAGCTCGTTGTAGAGCTCCATCGCGGGACCGGCGAGCACGTCCTTCTTGGAAAGCGGCAGGATCGCGGCCTTGAAGGGGGCGAGTGCGGGGTGGAAGTGCAGCACGACGCGCACGTCGTCGTTGCCCTTCTTGTCCTGGCCGACGACCTCTTCATCGTAGGCGTCGCACAGGACCGCGAGCACGCTGCGCTCCACGCCGAGCGACGGCTCGATGACGTAGGGGACGTATTCGACCATGTCCTTGCCCTCGCCCTCGCGATAGACCATCTTCACGCCGCTGGTGTTCTGATGCTGCGTGAGGTCGTAGTCCGTGCGGTCGGCAACGCCCCAGAGCTCGCCCCAGCCGAACGGGAAGAGGAACTCGAAGTCCGTCGTTGCCTTGGAGTAGAAGCACAGCTCCTCGGGATCGTGGTCGCGCAGGCGGAGGTTCTCGTCCTTGAGGCCGATGGAGAGCAGCCAGTTGTGGCAGAACGTGCGCCAGTACTGGAACCACTCGAGGTCGGTGCCCGGCTTGCAGAAGAATTCGAGCTCCATCTGCTCGAACTCGCGCACGCGGAAGATGAAGTTGCCCGGCGTGATCTCGTTGCGGAAGGACTTGCCGATCTGGCCAATGCCGAACGGCAGCTTTTTGCGCGTGGTGCGCTGGACGTTATTGAAGTTGACGAAAATGCCCTGCGCGGTCTCGGGGCGGAGATAGACGGTGTTTTTCGCGTCCTCGGTCACGCCCTGGAAGGTCTTGAACATCAGGTTGAACTGGCGGATATCGGTGAAGTTGTGCTTGCCGCAGGTGGGGCAGGGAATGGTGTGCTCCTCGACAAAGTCCTTCATCTCCTGCTGGGAGAAGGCGTCGATGGGCTTGGGAAGCTCGAAGCCGGTCTCGGTGCACCAGTCCTCGATGACCTTGTCGGCGCGGAAGCGCTCGTGGCACTCGCGGCAGTCCATCAGAGGATCGGAGAAGCCGCCGAGATGGCCGCTCGCCACCCAGGTCTGCGGGTTCATCAGGATCGCGGCGTCAAGGCCGACGTTGTAGGGGTTCTCCTGCACGAACTTCTTCCACCAGGCGTTCTTGATGTTCTTTTTGAGCTCGGCGCCGAGGGGGCCGTAGTCCCAGGTGTTCGCAAGACCGCCGTAGATCTCGCTGCCGGGGAAGACAAAGCCGCGGTTTTTGCACAGGGCGACGATCTTGTCCATCGTCTTTTCGGTGTTTTTCATGGTTGGTTTCTCCTTTTCGTCGTTTTTCCGGCGGGGAACGAAAAAACGCCCCGAGCCGGTGTTCGGCTCAGGGCGAGTTAAGCATAGTAACCCGTGGTTCCACCTGAATTCCCCGCTGGATGCGGGGCACTTCGTTCCCCGGTAACGGGGGGACCGGCGCGGCATTTCCGCCGCGCGGCTCAAAAGCGCCGCCTTTCTTCTCCCGCGGGGACTTGCACCGTCCGTCCCCTCTCTGCAAGGCGGGTGGGAAGAAACGCTTCTTTTTCTCAGCCTTTCTTTGTCCCCAAGAATAGCATGCGCGCCGCCGCTTGTCAAGAGCGCGGCGCACTGTACAGCGGCGGCAAAGGTGTCCAGTTGCGTTTTTTACAGAAAACTGATATACTTTACAATTATTCTATTTTTGCAATGCCCCAGGAAAGGTGGAACCTTTTTTATGCGATTTTTCCGTTCTCTGCTGCGCCCGGACGAAAAGACTGGCAGGGCGATGCGCTGCGTGCACCGCTTATGGGCCTTTCTGTGGCTCACGGCCTTCGGTCTCGGCATCGGCATGCTGTCGCTCTATCTCACGGCGCACTCCTACGCGAGCATCGACGCGCAGGCGCTGTGGGAATCATATCTCAAGCTGCCGCTGCTTGTCGTGATGAACCTGCTGCTGCCGCTGCTTCTTGTGTACCTCGGCTTTTTCCTCTTCGCGCGGCCGTGGGCGGCGTACCTCCTCTCGGCGGTGCCGTTTCTCGGCCTGGCGCTCGCGAGCTACTATAAGGTCCAGCTGCGCGGCGACCCCGTGCTCGCAAGCGACCTGCGCCTGATCCGCACGGCGGGCGGCATCATGGATAAGTACACCTTTGAGCTCACGGAACCCGTCAAGCTCGTGCTCGGCGGCTTTCTTCTGATGCTTATCCTCTCCATCGTCCTGCTGCGAAAAGAGCGCATGAGCGCGCGCGGCCGCCTTGCGGGCCTGATGGCGATGCTCACGCTGGCGCTCGCGAGCTATTTTGAGCTCTACACCAGCGCGGACATCTACGAAAAGACGGCGAACCCCAGCCTCATCAACCCCTGGTCGGAGGTGGAGATCTACCTCTCGCGCGGCACGACCTATCCCTTCCTCTACAGCGTGCAGGATATGTTCCCCACCGCGCCGAGCGGCTACCGCGAGAGCGAAGCGAGCACCACGCTCGCGCAGTACGCCGACGCGGACATCCCGGAGGGGCAGAAGGTGACGGTCGTCGGCATCATGCTCGAGGCCTTCAGCGACCTGACGGACTTCCCCGTCCTCTCAGGCGTGCCCGCCATCCAGAAGGTCTATGAGCCGCTGCACGAGCTGGAAGAGCGCAGCGTTTCGGGCAGGCTTCTCACGAATATCTTCGCCGGCGGCACGGTGGACACCGAGTGGGGCTTTCTCACGGGCTACAGCGAGCACGAGGAGTTCCGCAGCGCGACGAATTCCTTCGTCCGCTACTTCAAGAGCCAGGGCTATGACGCGCTCTACCGCCACCCCGGCTACAGCTGGTTCTATAACCGCAGCAACGTGAACGAATACCTCGGCTTTGACGAGAGCGTTTTCAACGAGACGGGCTTCGGCGATCTCATTTCGATGAACGACGCGCTCTACCGCTCCGACGCGGTGCTGGTGGACTATCTGCTGAATGATATCGATTCGCGCACGGAGACGGACGATCCGCTGCTGCTGTTTTCCGTGTCGTATCAGAACCACGGGCCGTATCCCTCCGAGACCTACTGGGAGGAATACGTCACGCCCGAGAAAAACGGCTGGTCGATGGAGTCCTGCTGCGTCATCAACAACTATCTGGCCGGGGTGCGCAGCACCGTGCAGGAAATGGTGCGCCTTGCCGACGAGCTGGAAGCGCGCGAGGAGCCGGTGGTGCTCGTGTTTTTCGGCGACCACAAGCCCTGGATGGGCAACGGCAGCAGCGTTTACACCGAGATCGGCGTCGATCTGGACGTTTCCACGCAGGAGGGCTTTTATAACTACTACGCAACGCCCTATGTCATCTTTGCCAACAGCGCGGCGAAGGAGGTCCTCGGCGGCGACTTCACCGGCGACGGCGGCGACTTCTCCCCGTGCTTTTTGATGGCAAAGCTCTTTGACGAATGCGGCTGGGAGGGCAGCGGCTTTATGCAGCTCCAGCGCGAGATGCGCGCGGTGTCGCCGCTGATGAGCGAGAGCGGCTGGCGCATGAGCGGCGGGCAGATCGTCGCGTCGCTCGAGGGTGCGGCGGAGGATGAGAACGACCGATATCTCCGCGCGCAGTATTACATTGAGACCCATTTTGACGGCGAAAGCTAAGGAGGACCAACGATGAAACGATATGCTCTTGCGCTGCTGGCGGCGCTGTGCATGCTGCTGCTGACCGCCTGCGGCACGCAGAAAACGGACACGCCGGACACGCCCGACGAGCCGGATACCCCGGCGGTCGATCCAACGCCCACGGCCCCGGAAAAAACGCCCGAAGAGCTTGCCGAAGAGCGGCTGAACGAGCGCATCGCCGGCATGACGCTTGAAGAAAAGGTCGGGCAGCTCTTCTTTGTCCGCTGCCCCGAAACGGGGGCCGCGGAGGACGTGAAGTCCTATCACCTCGGCGGGCTGCTGCTTTTTGGCCGGGACTATAAGGACACGAACGGAAACTATCTCACGAAGGACGCCTTCACCGCGGCGGTGCAGTCCTATCAGGACGCGGCGGACCTTCCGCTGTTCATCGGCAGCGACGAGGAGGGCGGCACCGTGACGCGCGCGAGCCGGAACGACAACCTCTTCTCCTCCCCGCTCGCTTCTCCGCAGGAGCTGTACGCTTCGCTCGGGATGGACGGCCTTCTGAGCACGACCCTTTCCTACAACCAGACGCTGCGGGAGATCGGCGTGAACGTGAACTTTGCCCCCGTGTGCGACGTTTCGACCGACAAGAGCGACTTTATCTACGCCCGCTCGTTCGGCAAGGACGCGCAGACCACGGCGGACTATATCGCGAAGGTCGTTCCCGCCTACGCGGACGCGGGCGTCGCCTGCGTTTTAAAGCACTTCCCCGGCTACGGCAATAATGTGGACACGCACACGGGTATCGCTGTCGATGAGCGGAGCTACGAGACCTTTGAAACGGCGGATTTCCTGCCCTTCTCGGCGGGCATCGCGGCGGGCGCGCCGTTTGTGCTCGTGAGCCACAATATCGTCAACTGCATGGACGCTTCCCTTCCCGCGTCCCTCTCGCCGAAGGTGCATGAGATCCTGCGCGGCACGCTCGGCTTTGATGGCGTCGTTGTGACGGACGATCTTGCCATGGACGCGGTGAAGGCCTACGCGCAGGACGGGCGCGTCGCCGTGCTCGCATTGCAGGCGGGCAACGACATGATCGTGACCACCGACTACCGGACGCAGATCCCGCAGGTCATCGACGCGGTGAGAGCGGGCGAGATCGACGAGCGGGAGATCGACGCGCACGTATACCGCGTACTGCATGAAAAACAGGCGCTCGGCCTGATCGACTGAGGAGAACTATCATGGAAACGAAAAAGCTCTATTATGAAGATCCCTTTCTGCGGGAGTTCACCGCCGCCGTCACCTCCTGCGAGGAGGCAAAGGGCGGATATCTTGTCACGCTGGATCGGACGGCCTTCTACCCCGAGGGCGGCGGCCAGCCGTATGACACCGGCGCTTTGGGAGAAGCGAACGTCCTTGCGGTCCACGACAAGGGCGGCGTGATCATGCACCTTTGCGACAGGCCCCTTGCGGTGGGCGAGAGCGTGAACGGCAGGATCGACTGGGCGCGCCGCTTTGACCACATGCAGCAGCATTCGGGCGAGCACATCTGCTCGGGCCTGATCTGCGCGCGCTTCCACTGCGACAACGTCGGCTTCCACATGGGCGCGGAGAGCGTGACCATCGACTTCAACGCCGATATTTCGTGGGACGAGCTCATGGAGATCGAGGAAGCGGCGAACCGCTACATCTGCGAGGACCATCCCATCGACATCCACTTCTACCGCGGCGCGGAGCTTGACAAGGTCGAGTACCGCAGCAAAAAGCCGCTCGAGGGCGACGTGCGCATCGTCGCCTTCCCCGGCGCGGACTGCTGCGCCTGCTGCGGCACGCACGTCGTGCGCTCGGGTCAGGTGGGGCTTGTGAAGTTCCTCTCCGTGCAGAAATTCCGGGACGGCGTTCGCATCGAGCTTCTCTGCGGCGATCGCGCGCGGCGGTACCTTTCCGCCTGCTGGGAGCAGAGCCTTCGCATCGGACAGGCGCTTTCCGTCAAGCCCGTTGCGAGCGCGGCGGCGGTGGAGCGGCTGCAGGGCGAGCTTGGCGCGCTCAAGCTGCGCTGCGCGAAGCTCGAGGAATCCGTCTTTGCCCAGACGGCCGCGCAGTACGCGGGCCGGGGCGACGTGCTGCTCTTTGAGGACGAGCTTTCGGGCGACAGCCTGCGCAAGCTCTGCGACGCGGTGGCGAACAGCTGCGGCGGCCGCTGCGCGGTCTTTGCCGGGGCGGACGGCGCGTATAAGTACGCCGTCGGCCACGTGGGCGGGGACCTGCGCGAGCTGACGAAGAAAATGAACGCGGCGCTTTCGGGCCGCGGCGGCGGCAAGCCGAACTTCGTGCAGGGCAGCGTCAGCTGCGATCACGCGGCGATCGAAGCGTTTTTCGCGGAATAATCCGATCGGATTCTTCACGCAGAATTAACACGCTGTTCATTCCTTTTTGCCGCCCGCTGCGGTATAGTGAAAGAAAAGCAGCAGAATTTTAAGCAGGAGTGAGTGGCTTTGAGACACATTTTCATCATCAATCCCGCCGCCGGGAAGAAGGACAGCCGCCAGCGCGTCTACACGATGGCCGAAGCGCTGCGCAAAAAGCACGATCTGGACGTGGAGTGCATGCTGACAAAGTCGTGCGGACACGCGACGATGCTCACGCGCGCCATCGCCGAGACCGGCGAGCCGGTGCGCTTCTACGCCTGCGGCGGCGACGGCACGATCAACGAGATCGCCAACGGCATCGCGGGCTTTGACAACGCCGCAATGACCTGCATCCCCGTCGGCACGGGCAACGACTTTCTCAAAAACTTCGGAAGTGACGCAGAGCCGCTTTTCCTCGACGCGGAAAACCTCTGGAACGGCCCCGTGACGCCGCTTGACCTGATCGACTGCAACGGCAAGTACTGCCTGACGATCGCCTGCACGGGCATCGACGCGCGCATTGCCGAGAGCGTGCACGAGTTCGGCTCGTCGCCGATGCTCACGGGGCGCGGCAGCTATCTTGCGAGCGTCGCGGTGAACTTCCTCTTCAAAAAGATCGGCCGCAGATGGCGCGTGACGCTCGACGACGAGGTGCTTGAGGACACCTACGCGCTCGTCTCCATGTGCAACGGCCGCTACTACGGCGGCGGCTCGACCCCCGTGCCCGAGGCCCGCATGACCGACGGCGTCTTACATACGGTGCTCGTCAAAAACGTCAGCAAGGCGCGCTTTGCGACACTTTTCGGCGCTTACAGCGCGGGCGACTACAAAAAGCTGCCGCAGGACATCATCCGCGTCTCCACGGCAAAGGTCGTGCGCATCGAAGCGCTCGAGGGCGACCTCACGACCTGCCTTGACGGCGAGAGCATCCACTCCCAGGCCGTGACGCTCAGGCTCGCGGACAAAAAGGTCAATTTCTTCGCGCCTGCGGGGTGCAGCCCGGACGCGACGGCGCGGTAACGCGGCAGCGCGATAATAGAATGACAAAAGAGGTCGAATGCCGCGGCATTCGACCTCTTTCATCTCTCTGGCAGAAATGCGGCGGAGGGAGTTTTTGAATAAGCTGTGAATTTTTGAGAAATTCCCCAAATACCCCTTGCAAATGGTGGAACGGTGCGCTATGATAGCACCATCGGTTAGCACTCAGACAGTTTGAGTGCTAACCGAGTTGAAAACGTTAAAAATTTTGAAATATACAAGGAGGCACCAAGCCATGAAACTCACACCGCTTGCTGACCGCGTCATCCTCAAGATGGTCGAGGTCGAAGAGACCACCAAGGGCGGCATCATCCTGACCGCCAGCGCCAAGGAGAAGCCCTCCGTTGCCGAAGTCATTTCCGTCGGCCCCGGCGGCATGGTGGACGGTCACGACGTTGTGATGACCGTCAAGCCCGGCGACAAGGTCATCACCAGCAAGTATTCCGGCACCGAGGTCAAGCTGGACGACGAGGAATACGTCGTCGTTCGCCAGAGCGACATCCTTGCCATCGTAGAGTAATAGAGGAGGTAAAGAATTATGTCTAAGCTGATTAAGTCCGGCGAAGAGGCGCGCAAGGCGCTCGAGGTCGGCGTTAACACTCTTGCTGATACCGTGAAGGTCACCCTCGGCCCCAAGGGCCGCAACGTGGTGCTCGACAAGAAGTTCGGCGCGCCGCTCATCACCAACGACGGCGTGACCATCGCCAAGGAGATCGAGCTCGACGATCCGTTTGAGAACATGGGCGCGCAGCTCGTGCGCGAGGTCTCGACCAAGACGAACGACGTCGCGGGCGACGGCACCACCACCGCTACTCTTCTGGCGCAGGCCATGGTGCGCGAGGGCCTGAAAAACCTCGCCGCCGGTGCGAACCCCGTCGTGATGAAGAAGGGCATGGCCAAGGCCGTTGAGACCGCCGTCTCCGCCATCAAGGCCAACTCCCAGAAGGTCAACGGCACGGACGATATCGCCCGCGTCGGCACCGTCTCCAGCGGCGACGAGTTCATCGGCAAGCTCATTGCCGAGGCCATGGAAAAGGTCAGCTCCGACGGCGTCATTACCATCGAGGAGTCCAAGACCGCCGAGACCTACTCTGAGGTCGTCGAGGGCATGATGTTCGACCGCGGCTACATCACCCCGTACATGGTCACCGATACCGAGAAGATGGAAGCCGTCATTGACGACGCTTACCTTCTCATCACCGATAAGAAGATCTCCGTCATCTCCGACATCCTGCCGATCCTCGAGCAGCTCGTCCAGAGCGGCAAGAAGCTCGTCATCATCGCCGAGGACGTCGAGGGCGAGGCGCTCAGCACGCTGATCGTCAACCGTCTGCGCGGCACGCTGAACGTCGTGTGCGTCAAGGCGCCCGGCTTCGGCGACCGCCGCAAGGAGATGCTGCAGGATATCGCCATCCTCACCGGCGGCCAGGTCATCTCCGAGGAGCTCGGCTATGAGCTCAAGAGCGCCACGATCGACATGCTCGGTCGTGCCCGCCAGATCAAGGTCACCAAGGAGAACACCACCATCGTGGACGGCGCGGGCGACAAGAAGGCCATCGCCGACCGTGTGGCCCAGATCCGCGCGCAGATCGCCGTGACCACCAGCGAATACGACAAGGAAAAGCTGCAGGAGCGCCTTGCCAAGCTCGCCGGCGGCGTGGCCGTCATCAAGGTCGGCGCGGCCACCGAGACCGAAATGAAGGAAAAGAAGCTGCGCATCGAGGACGCGCTCAACGCGACCCGCGCGGCTGTGGAAGAGGGCATCGTTGCCGGCGGCGGCACCGCTTACGTCAACGCGGTCCCCGAGGTTGAAAAGCTCATCGGCGAGGTCGAGGGCGATGAAAAGACCGGTGTTCAGATCATCGTCAAGGCCCTGCAGGAGCCCGTCCGCCAGATCGCGGCCAACGCCGGTATCGACGGCAGCGTCGTGCTCGAGAAGATCAAGACCAGCGGCAAGGTCGGCTACGGCTTCGACGCTTACAACGAGGTCTACTGCGACATGATCGGCGCCGGTATCGTTGACCCTGCGAAGGTCACGCGCTCCGCGCTCGAGAACGCCGCGTCCGTCAGCTCCATGGTGCTGACCACCGAGGCGCTCGTGGCCGACAAGCCCGAGCCCCCCGCACCGGCCGCTCCCGCCGGCATGGGCGACATGGGCGGCATGTACTAAGAGACGCCGCAAAGCCTTGAAATTGCTTGATTTTTTGATTGCGCAAAAGCGGATTTACGCCAAACTTACGCCACTTACGCCAAAAATTCAAGCGCATTATAGGGTAACAGAAATCGGCACCTGCCTCAAAAGCAGGTGCCGATTTTTATATTCAACACCGCTCAGCGGTGATTACTGTTAGTCTGCCGCTTTCAGCACATTGCTACGGTGGACAGTAACCGTCAGCACGCTTTCTTCTGCTATAGCCATGAATGAGTTGCTGCGTGTTTCTGCTTTGCAGTATGCTGCCGCGTCCTGAAATGGACTCGAAAAAGTATGTAAGAAATTTGTGAACTTCTGCATCATATCGACACTTTATTTGGTCACAATCTTCTGCTATCATAAAAGAGATTTCAAGCTCATTTTGACTTGCTGTGCAAGAATAGGCGCAGATTGGAGGGATGTGCCATGCGTATCCTGATTGCAGAAGATGAAGTGACCATCGCCCGTGCGCTGAAGGTCATGCTGGAAAAGAACAAATACGCTGTGGATATGGTGCATAACGGGAACGATGCGCTGGACTATATTCAGGCAACGACCTATGATGCGCTGGTGCTGGATATTATGATGCCGGGAAAAGATGGAATCGAGGTCCTAAAAGCCGCCCGCAGGTCAGGAAACACCACACCGGCCCTGTTTCTGACAGCAAAGGCGGAGGTGGCCGACCGGGTGGCCGGGCTGGACGCCGGTGCGGACGATTACCTTCCCAAGCCGTTTGCAGCCAGTGAGTTTCTTGCCCGCGTCCGCGCCCTGACTCGGCGCAGCAGCGCCTACACGCCGTCCGAACTCAGCTTTGGAAATGTTACGCTTGACCGGGGGCAGTATATTCTCCGCACACCGTCAAATGAAGTTCGGCTGAATAACAAGGAGTATCAGCTTGCGGAACTATTTCTGCGTCATCCGCATCAGGTGTTTTCATCGGAACACCTGATGGAGAAGATATGGGGGCTTGACAGCGAAGCGGATATGGATGTGGTATGGACATATATTGGATTTTTACGGAGAAAGCTCAAGCAAGTCGGCGCGGATATTGAGATCAGGACGATTCGCGGTGCAGGCTATGCGCTGGAGGACATGCGATGCTGAAAAAAATGCGCTGGCGCTTTATCGGCGCAGCAATGGCGGCATTTACCTCGGTCGTCCTGATCCTGCTGTGCTTTGTGAATGTCTGGAACTATTGCAGCATGACCGGTCAGCAGGATGCAACGCTCAGCCGCCTTCTGGAAGTGGATCAGAAAGGTACTGATGCTCCGGACGGAGAAACGGCGCCTCCGTTTGACAGCATGGACAGATTTTCACCGGAAGTGCCGTATATGATCCGATTTTTCTCCGTACATTTGGCGGAGAATGGTACGGTGGAGCGCATCAATCAAAACTATATTGCCTCCATTTCCGAAGCTGACGCGGAAGCCTACGCAGACAACGTACTTGCCCATGGGAAAACGCACGGCTACGAAAATGGCTACCGCTATCTGGTCAGCAGTGAAGGCGGAAAAACGGCGGTTTTGTTTCTGAACTCCGAGCGGGAGCTGCAAGCGATGAAATCGCTGCTGTGGATCACGTTGGCCATCGCGGGGCTTTGCCTTGTGGTGGTGTTCGGCCTCGTTGTACTCTTTTCCCGGAGAGCCATTACGCCGTACCTGAAAAACATGGAGGCACAGAAGCAATTCATCACCAACGCCAGCCATGAGCTGAAAACACCGCTGACTGCCATCTCCACCAGCGCGGATGTGTTGGCTATGGAGCATGACGGGGACGAATGGGTGCATAACATTCAGGTGCAGTCCGGGCGGCTTGCAAAGCTCATCACCAATCTTGTGACCCTCTCCAGGCTGGATGAAGAAGATCCGTTCCCGGTTCGCACGGAATTTTCTCTCAGCGACGCGCTCTGGGAGATCAGCGAGCCGTTTGTCTCTCTTTTGCAGGCAAAGGGAAAAACATACACACAGGATATTGCGGATGGGCTGACCGTGACCGGTGACCGTGCGGCGATCCAGCAAATGGTTTCTATCCTGCTGGACAACGCCCTCAAATATTCTCCCGACGGCGGCGGCATTTCCCTGACCGCCCGGCGCAGCGGAAAAAAGGTGGAAATCGCCGTCTCCAACACCGTGGACGGGACACAATGCACCGATGTCGGCCGCCTGTTTGACCGCTTTTACCGTGCGGATGAATCCCATTCCAATACTGTAAGCGGGACGGGCATCGGCCTTTCTATCGCAAAAGCCACGGCGGAGGCTCACGGCGGGAAAATTTCTGCAAAGCAAACAGGCAATATGATCACATTTCAAGTGCTGCTTTGAAAGCAATACAATCACAAATTATCTGAACGGAGGGAGTTCCCAATGACCGAAGAAGAATACCGTCGAACGCTTCTGAGAGTTAAAAGAAGTGTCATCCTTATCGGCTCAATCTTTGCTGCGCTACTACTTTTGATTGCAGCTTTATACGGAATCTCTAAATATCAGCATACATTCTCAAAGGAGAAGTGGACGCTGCACCAAGATACCCGCTACAAAATGGTTGACGATATGTTGGAGAAATACGAACTGATAGGTATGGATGAAGCTGACGTTATTCAGCTATTAGGGCAAGAGGATAACAATGAGATCACATCATTCAAGCAAAATCAACAATACTACCCAACGGATTCTACCCTGGTCTATTGGTTGGGAGTTCGTTCTATGAATGATAACTGGTTGATTCTATCTACGGATCATGGCATCGTAACTGATTACTGTTTGGGAGAAACCTGACGCAATCACCGCTTATAAATTTGAAATACTGAGAATATGCCGCTGGCTTTTATATAAAGTCAGCGGCATATTCTTTCTTTTTCAAGCTCATTTCAAGTCCATCCGCTACGATTTTTGAGATACCTGGCATAACAGGGCAAGGAGGTATAGCAGATGATTCAGGTTTCGCACCTAACCAAGTATTACGGCGATTTTCTGGCGGTGAATGATCTGTCCTTTGAAATTCAGGATGGTCATGTGTACGGCTTCTTGGGGCCGAACGGCGCGGGAAAATCGACCACGATGAACATTATGACGGGATGTCTTTCCCCGACAGACGGCACCGTGAAGATCGGCGGCTTTGACATTTTGGAGCAGCCGGAGGCGGCCAAAAAGCTGATTGGCTATCTCCCGGAACAGCCGCCGCTGTATCCCAATGAAACGCCGCAGGAGTATCTGACCTTCGTAGGCGAAGCAAAGGGACTGCGCGGAAAAGAGCTGCGTGAGGAGATCGACAGCGCCGTACAGAGCGCGGGCATTGAGAATGTGCGCGACCGGCTGATTGGGACGCTCTCCAAGGGTTACCGTCAGCGTGTCGGGATCGCACAGGCACTTTTGGGCAAACCGCAGGTCATCATTCTGGACGAACCCACCGTCGGTCTTGATCCGATCCAGATCATTGAGATACGCGATTTCATTAAAGAACTGGGTAAAACCCATACGGTCATCCTCAGTTCCCATATTCTTTCCGAGGTGCAGGCCGTGTGTGAGCAGGTGCTTATCATCTCCAAGGGCAAGCTCGTCGCGTTCGATACGCCGGAGAATCTGGAAAAGGTACTGCTTTCGTCCAGCGGCGTGACATTCCAGGTGGAGTCTGACAAAGCGGATGCCGAAAGCATCCTTGCACAGGCGGAAGGTATTTCCGGCTGGGATGTCAAAAATGCGGACGGCGTTTGCAGCGTGACGGCTGATCTTGCGGAAGGTCAGGATGCCAAAGCCGTCTGCGGCAGGCTCACGATGGCGTTTGCGGCCAAGGGCCTGCCGGTCTTTGAAATGCGGACGAAAAAAGCAAATCTGGAGGATGTGTTCCTTGAACTCACGGAGTCCGGCGCGGCAGAGGATGCGCTGGATTCCGCAGAATCTGAACAAGAAAGTGAGGCGGGCGAAGAATGATTGCCGTTCTCAAGCATGAGCTGCGCAGCGCGTTCAATTCGCTGACGATCTATCTATTCTGCGCGGCGCTGCTGTGTTTTGTCGGCGTGGGTGCAATGATTTACAATATTCAGGCATCCGTTGCCAACTTTGAATATGTCCTGAACTTTGTGTCCATCGGCCTTGTGGTCATCATCCCCGTGCTGACCATGCGCTCTTTTGCCGAGGAACGCAAGCAGAAAACGGATCAGCTTCTTTATTCTCTGCCGCTGAAAACATGGCAGATCGTGGGCGGCAAGTATCTTTCTCTTGTGGTCATGTTCCTGCTGCCGTTGGCGATTATCTGCATCTATCCCTATATTTTCTCCAAGTATGGCGAGGTGTATCTGCCCGGAGCCTACGGTGCGATGTTCGCATTTTTCGTCATGGGTGCAGCGCTGATTGCCGTTGGAATGTTCATTTCGTCGCTGACGGAGAATCAGGGCTTCGCAGCGGGCATTGCCATTGTGCTGTTCCTGTTCAACTATTACAGCGTTTCCCTTGCCGAGCAGGTGTCCTCCACCAGCTACGGCAGTGCCTTTGCGCTGTGCATCATCGCGGCGCTGATCGGCTTCATCGTGAAAACGCTGACCAAAAACAATATGATCGCGCTGGGTGTCGGCGGCGGTTTGGTCGTGCTGACGCTGGCGGCTTACTTTATCGTGCCGGACAAATTCGAGGGTCTGCTTCCGAGCATCATGGAAAAGCTCTCTCTGTTTGACCGCTTTACCACTTTTGTCAACGGCGTTTTTGACCTGACGGCGTTGGTGTTCTATGCCTCAGTCATCGTCCTCGGCCTGTTCCTGACGGTGCAGTCGCTGGAGAAACGGAGGTACAACTGATGAAATTTCCAAAAATGAAACGCAATCAGATCCGCGGCCGCATCGCAGCAAAGGGCGGTTCTTATTCTCTGGCTGTGACAGCGATCGTGCTGTCGATCCTCATTGCGGTCAATATTCTTGCATCCGTCCTTCCGACTTCCGTGACGAAGTATGATATTACTTCCACCAATCTTTATTCCGTCACCAGCAGCACGAAAGTTGTTGTCAACGCGCTCGAAAAGGATGTGACAATCTATTGGATCGTGCAGGCGGACGAGGAAGATGAAGTCATTGAAAATCTGCTGGGCAAGTACGAAAGCCTGTCCTCGCATATCACCGTGACCAAGAAGAATCCGGATGTATTCCCGACCTTTACGAGCCAGTACACCAGCGAGGACGTACCGAACAACAGTCTGATCGTGGAGTGCGGTGACAAGAGCCGGTATATTTCCTACAACGACATTTATCTGACTGACGTGGACTACACGACGTATTCGTATGTTTACTCCTTCGACGGAGAAGGAGCCATCACCTCGGCCATTGACTATGTGATCTCCGACGAGCTGCCGAAGGTCTACACACTGGAAGGTCACGGCGAGGAGACACTTTCCAGCGAGTTCCAGACGCAGATCGAAAAGGAAAACATCGAGCTTGCGTCCTTCTCTCTCCTGAATACGGATGAAATCCCGGAAGATGCGGATGCGCTGCTGATCTATGCGCCGCAGAGCGATATTTCCGAGGAAGAAGCGGCGCTGCTGGAGGATTATCTGACAGACGGCGGCAAGCTGCTGGTCATTGCCGGGCCGACTGAGGACGGCACACTCACGAACCTTTACAGCGTATTGGAGGCCTATGGCGTAGAAGCTGCGGACGGTATCGTTGTGGAAAGCGACCGCGAGCATTATGCTTTCCAGCAGCCGTACATTCTTCTGCCCGACATTTCCTCCAGCGAGATCACCGATCCGCTGCTGGAAGAAAACTATTATGCAATCATCCCCATTGCGCAGGGCCTTACCATTACCGGCGATTCCGCAACGGCACTGCTGACAACCTCGTATGACTCTTTCAGCAAAATTGCAGGCTTCCAGTTGGACACCTACGAAAAAGAGGAAGATGACATTGATGGTCCGTTTGCCGTGGCGGTCTCCGTGGATACCGGCAGCGACGGGCAACTGATCTGGTTCTCGTCTAACTATTTCCTGGAAGAAGCGTACAATGCCTATTCCTCCGGCGCAAACCTTGACCTTGCCATGAACGCGCTTTCTTCCCTTATTGGCGAGCGTGAGGCGGTCTCCATCCGCAGCAAGAGCCTGAGCTACAACTACCTGACCATTTCTGAGTCGGCGGCAGCAATGCTCAAAACGTGGATGATCGGTGTGATCCCGGCAGCCTTTGTGCTGTACGGCGTATTTACTGTGATAGACAGGAGGAAAAAGCGTCATGCGTAAAGCAACAAAACTCTATGCGCTGCTTGGCGTTCTCCTTGTGGTCTGCATCGCCGCATTTGCCGTCAGCCGCTATGAGGAGAAGAAAGAGCAGATCAAAAACAGCGGCGAAGTGATACTGGAAATTCCTACGGACAGCGTTACCGCCCTTTCCTGGACGAATGACAGCGGAACATTTTCCTTTACCAAAGACAAAACGTGGGTCTACGACGATGATAACGCCTTCCCCGTGGACGAGGAAAAGATCAATGACCTGCTGGAACAGTTTGCTTCCTTTGCGGCTGCATTTGCCATTGACGATGTAGAGGACTATGCCCAGTATGGCCTTGACGAGCCGATCTGCACGATCTGTATCACTGCGGGCGAGGAAAGCTATACCGTTGAGCTTGGCGACTTCAGCAAAATGGACGAGCAGCGGTATGTTTCCATCGGTGACGGCAAGGCATATCTTGTCAGCCATGACCCGCTGGATGAATTTGACGCAGTTCTGCGGGACATGATCCTCGATGATACCATCCCGGAATTTGACACCGCAGAGCAGATCGAGTTCTCCGGCAGCGAAAACTACACGATCCTCCGTGACGAGGACGGAAAGAGCATCTGTGCGGACGATATTTATTTCACAGACGGTCAGCCGTTGGATACGGACAATGTGGATACTGTCCTGAGCGCAATTCAATCTCTGAGCCTGACGAACTATGTCAGCT
>JAYABH010000008.1:0-40646 GCA_037343695.1 bacterium
CTACTTCCTGCTGCGGTTTCGGCTTTTTGGATGGCGCGGGCTTTTTGCCCGGTTCTTTCTGCGCTGTTTTTTCAGTCATCGTGTTCCTCCTGTCGGCATCTGATTTTGGGTACAAAAAAAGGACATTTCTTCTTTTCAGAGGAAATGTCCTGATTTCTTGGACGGGCTGACAGCCCGCCCAAACAGTATTTAGTTTTTGTCGTTACTATAACACCCCCTACGATATAACTACTTCGCGGCTCGATTTTTCGGTTTGGAAAAGGATGAAAAACCTTGCCAGATAACCGAAAACCCTTGATATACGGGGCTTTTCCGGTTTGTCGTAATTATACCGTAAGGGCATACCTTCGCAACGCTGGCGCTGGAGAACGGCATGGATGTGAAAACTCTCTCCGCTATGCTGGGTCATGTGTCAGCGGCCACCACGCTGGACATCTACACCCACATCACCGACGACATGCGGCTAACGGCTGCCGCCAACATCGACCGCGGCATCGGCAAGGCGGCACCGCAGGAGGACGCTTCAAAACCGGAGCAGGAAACTGCCCCCGCCCAGGCGGAAAAGCCGAGTATGACCGACTTCAGGCCCTACGTGGGCCGTAAGCGCAGATCCGGTACCGGCTGTGTCAGCGAGATCAACGACCATCTCTTCGAGGGCCGCTATTCCCCCAAGTGGCCAGACGGCAAAAAGCACGCCCGCAATGTCTACGCTCACACCCGCGAGGAGTGTGAAGAGAAGCTCAAGGTGCTGATCATCGAGATGAAAACCGAACTGGCGGAGCTGAAGCGCCAGAAGGCTGAAGGAACGCTTCCGCCGCAAGAGCTGAAGAAGGGCAGGAAGAAAACAAAAAAGAGTAAGTAAAAAGAATCATCGACAGGGGTGCCAAGTAATTGGTACCCCTGTCGGTGATTTTATCATACACATGGAGCTGCAGTAAAATGCAGAATGTACTGTCCGCATAATAGGACAGCATATTTGTTATAGTGGAAATATAGAAAGATTGTAAATTTCGACATTTAATGCTATACTTAATAACAGGAGTTGGTACTATGAAAAAAATCTTTCGCTTAGTTAAGCATCTACCCCATACGATGTTTAATCTCATGTTAAGCCTCTCCGCCTCGGCTTATGTCGTAGTTGTATTTCTAATTAAAGAAGGAATTACGTTTTCTTTTCTGCCACAGAAGTTGGAGTATATATCTTACATCATTTATCTGATGGCTCCCGTGCTCGTTGCGTGGTTGTGCCTGCGATTGTCTAAGCATTTGTCCGTGTGCGGAATGGAGTGTCAGATAGAAGAGATTGAACTCGCAAGCCATTCATTTTTGCCCAATTATTTAGGGTACTTTTTTGTAGCATTGAGCATTCCGAATGTTACAACATTAATTTATGTCTACGCAGTTATTTTTGTTTTTACCCATCTTTCTCAGGCGCTGAGTTTTAATCCCTTGTTCCTTCTGTTTGGGTATCAGTTTTATTTCGTAACGGGAGAAGATGGAACAAAGATTTTCCTTATCACTAAACAGAAAATGAAAGTCTACCAAGATGCCGAATTGAACAATTTGCGCAGAATTAATGACTTTACTTTTATCGATATGGGGTGAACTTATGAATTATTTATTGGCTCGTATCCGTGACCGCAGAAATGGCATGCGGTGCGTTTTGTCAAATCAGGAAATTTATGAAAGCCCTAACACCTTAGATTCGGCGGTTCCCTATGCGCCAGACGATTCTCTTGAAGAGGGTGAATGGTTCTACTTGGATAATTTTACTCAGAGAGACTACTGTTTGGATATTTTGAGATCACCTGTTAACGGAACAGCGTATGCAGCAATCACAGATGACGAACTCGGAATAATTTCGTTTCTCTGCTCTGTCCAGGATGACGGATTAGTCTATTTTCAGAGAGTTACCAAAACACAACTGCTTCGCCAGAAGCGAGTTGTGTTTGGAGACAGTGTGCGGTTTGAAGAAAATTCAAGAGAAATTGTAATTAACTCCGCTCCTGACGCAATATACCGTTCCACGGATAACCGCTTGTTCTTTCAGAAGTTATCTGCTATTACTGCAATTTTCCACGGAATTGATGAAATTTTTCGTGAAGCAACAGATGAGGAAACCAACAACTTCTTGGCTTCCGACTTTATTGTCGTAGGTGAATCGTACGATAGCTCATGCGTGAAGAAACCAAATCGCAAGCGAATTGCACTTGCTAAGGAAGCATTAAACAGCTATGATGCTGAACAAAAGACAGCGGTTTTGCAGTCTATCAGAGACTACTATCCTTCCATCATAAATGACGACGATTCATTTAAGATTGAGACCGACGATGATTTAACTTACTTGCTATATGGTGTTTTGCAGAGATACTACACAACGGCAGACGGCAGAGAGAAGCGCATTGCCAGTTCCGTACGCAGTCTACAGCAGTAAACAAACCAAAATGTATCGATGCTGGTGGTTAGTCGGTAGCGAGATGTTTGTATGATGTGTCCGCTCAAATCCTGCGCCGCAATAGACAAAGAATAAGAAAAATCCCTCTGAAATCAACGATTTCAGAGGGATTTTGGTCCGAGTAGTGCGGCTCGAACGCACGGTCTCCTGGTCCCAAACCAGGCGCGATACCAACTTCGCTATACCCGGATATTCACTTTTCTGCCATGATACCACGGCGAACGGTAAAAATAAAGTTTTTTCTGTCTGTGGTCATTCCTGTGGTCAAAGCCGCTTTTATACCGTTTTCGGCAATCGGGGAAAATCCTGCAAACGCAGGCGTCGCAAGGCTTTGCGGCGTTCCGCTCTGACCTGTCCCGGATACCGCCACGGCGCTCCCAAACGTAGCACACTCCCGGCCGGGGGACCTCCGCAACGGCAATTATCCGCCTGAATATGCGCGCCCGCCGGGCCCGGTATCCCTGCCGCGCCCAAACGGGCAGGGCTGCGCTTTCACGAAGCCCTGCTATTATACCGCCTGCGCGGCGCGGTTGCAAGGATTATTTGCGGTGGGCGGAGCGCTTCGGCGCATCCTTTGCACGCACGCCCTTCATGGCCTCGTGTTCCTGACGGATCTCGTCGTGCAGCTTTTTCGCGCTCCATGAAACGTTTTCCTCCGTCACGACGGCCTTGAGCGCGACGACGGCGCGGCTGCGCCGCAGCGCGGACAGAAGCGCGTCGAGCTGCGCGCCCGAGAGACCGCACAGTACCAGCATCTCGTCCGAAAATCCGCCCTCGTCAGGCGTTTCGGCGGGGGAGAAGCCCTCGAGACCGCAGAGGTACCCGACCGGCTGGCCAAAGTCCGCCGCGTCCACGACGCGGCCGGTGACGCCGAGCTTGAAGAGCGCGAAGCGGACCTTCTGCAGCTTCTGCGCGTCATGAAAATTGAAAAGCAGGGCCGTTGCCATGAAAAGCTCCTTTCCGTTCAGCGCTGCTCGCGCGCTTTTTCCGCCATCCGCTCGGGATCGACGCAGAAATACGTGAATTCGCCCGTGGCGAGAAGCCGCCCGTCTTCGCCGAGAATGTCCACGTCCACAAGGCAGGTCGCGCGCCCGCGGTGGCGCACCCTTGCGTCCGCGCGCACGACGCCGTGCGTCTGGTTGCGCAGAAAATGCATCGAACTCGTCTGCGTGACGTAGGAGCGGCCGTCGGAATGGGCGGCGTAGCCCGTGGCGTTATCGGCCATCGTGTAGATGGCGCTGCCGTGCACCACGCCGTAGGGGTTCTTACTCTCGGGGCGGATATTCAGGCGGAAGATCGCGTGGTCCGGCTCGACAAATTCCGATTCGATATGATTATAGACGGCGAAGGCGTTCTTTTCGTCGAGCGCCTCCGCCTGATTGACAACATTTGCCTGTTCCATGGGGGAAATAGCTCCTTTTGATGATTTTGGAGCCATTATACCACAAAACGGCGGAAAACGCAACGCTCAGCCGATGAGAAGGCGCGTGAAGCGGTCCATGACCGACGCAATCTTGATGCCCTGCGGGCAGGCCGTTTCGCAGCTGTGGCAGGCAAGGCAGGACTGGGGCCGCTTTTCCGCCGGAAGCGCCGAAAGCTCGCTGCGGATATCCTCCCCGGCGACCCTGCGGTTGTAGAGCGCGAGCAGGGTGGGGATGTCGAGCTTTTTCGGGCACTTTTCCGTGCAGTAGCGGCAGGCCGTGCAGGGGACTGCCGTGCGCTGCGTCAGTTCCCGGGCGACGGTAAGCAGCGTTTCGAGTTCGGCGGGGGAGAGGGGCTTTGCTTCGGACATCGTTTTGATGTTGTCCCGCACCTGCTCGAGGTTCGACATGCCCGAGAGCACCATGCCCACGCCGTCGACGCCCTGCAAAAAGCGGAACGCCCACGCGGGGATGCTCTCGTCCGGCCGCAGGGCGCGGAGCCTTGCCTCGAGATCTGCGTCGAGCGAGGCGAGCCGCCCGCCGCGCACCGGCTCCATCACCCAGACGGGGATGCCGCGCTCGCGCAGGAGCTTTACCTTGTCCTGCGCGCGCTGGAAGGTCCAGTCCATGTAGTTGAGCTGAATCTGGCAGAATTCCGCTTCGGGGAAGGCGGCGAGAAAGCGTTCGACCGTTTCGAGGCTGCCGTGCGTCGAAAAGCCGAGGTGGCGGATGCGGCCCGCCTTCTTCTGCGCACGGAAAAAGTCGATAACGCCGTACTTCGGGTCAAGGTAGTTGTCGATGCTGCGGTCGCTCACGTTGTGGAAGAGGTAAAAGTCGAAATGATCGACCTGGCAGCGCTCGAGCTGCTGGGTGAAGATCTCTTCGGCCTTGGGAAAATTCTCCGCGAGGTAGCCGGGAAACTTCGTGGCAAGATAGTACGCTTCACGCGGGTATTTACTCAAAATGCGGCCCATCACCGGCTCAGACTGGCCGTTGTGATAGGGCCAGGCGGTGTCGTAATAGTTCACGCCGTTTTCCATCGCGCAGTGCACGATCTCGGCGGCCTTTTCCTCGTCGATCCGGCTGTCGTCGCCGTCCAGAACGGGAAAACGCATGCACCCGAGCCCCAGCGCGGAAAGCTCGATATCCTGAAACTTTTTGTATAACATTGTCATCTTCCTCCGCAAAAATGAAAAAAGTTGTTGTGCTTGCCTCTTCCATTTTACACGAAAGGCTGATATACTACAAGGACCATTTGCAGCCGGGCTCTATACCCGGTAAAAATCAGATTTAAAGGGGAAATTCCCTGTGATATACGACCTTTTATCCTCCCCGCGCGTTTCAGGCGGGCCGAAGATCGTCGCCGTCGGCGGCGGAACAGGCCTTTCCACGATGCTGCGCGGACTGAAAAAATATACAGACCGGCTGACGGCGGTCGTCACCGTGGCGGACGACGGCGGCGGCAGCGGCGTGCTGCGCCGCGATATGGGCATCCTGCCGCCAGGGGACGTAAGGCAGTGCATGCAGGCGCTCGCCAACACTGAGCCCGTGATGGAAAAGCTGCTCGACTACCGCTTCCCGGAGGGGCAGCTGCGCGGGCAGTCGTTCGGAAATCTCCTGCTCGCCGCGCTCAACGGCATGGCGGGCAGCTTTGAAGAGGCCGTCGCCATGATGGGGCAGGTGCTGGCCATCTCGGGCCGGGTGCTGCCGGTGACAAACGCGGACGTGCAGCTCGAGGCCGTGTTTGAAAACGGCGCGCGCGTTGTGGGCGAGTCGCGTATTTTCAGCGCGAAAAAGCGGCAGGACTGCCGCATCCATCACGTTTCGCTCCTACCCGAGCACCCGAAGGCCCTGCCCGACGCGCTGCGCGCCATCGAGGAAGCGGACCTCATCCTGCTCGGCCCCGGCAGCCTGTATACGAGCATCATTCCGAACCTTCTGGTGGACGGCGTGGCCGACGCGATCCGCGCCTCTCGCGCGCAGACGTTTTACATCTGCAACATCATGACGCAGGACGGCGAGACAGAGGGCTACACCGCCGCCGACCATATCGAGGCCCTGCTGCGCCACGGGCACGAGGGGCTCATCGACCTCTGCCTTGCCAACAACGCGCCTATCCCGCCGGAGCTGGCCGCGCGCTACGGCGCGGAGGACGCGGAGCTTCTGCGCGTGGACAAAGAGCGCATCGCGCGTCTCGGCGTGGCGCTTGCCGAGTATCCGCTGCTTTCGGCCTCGGGCGGCTATGCCCGCCATGACCCGGCGCTGCTTGCCGCGGCCATCATGGAGCTTTACCGCGGGCGCACCGTGCGCATTTACCGCGGCACGCAGCAGTACATTACCGAAGAACAGGAGACGAACCATCATGCTGAATAATAAAGAATTCGTGCTTGCCATGCAGCAGCGCAGGGAGAGCGTCTGGCTCAACCCTGACGTGCGCGGCGCAGAGCGGGCGCTTTCCGCGCTGCCGCTCACGCGCGCGGACGTGGACGACGCCGAAGCGCGCATGGAGCGCTTCGCGCCCTTTATCAAAAAGGCATTTCCTGAGACGGCGGAAAACCGCGGCCTGATCGAATCTCCGCTCACCGAGATCCCCGCCATGCGCGCGTGGCTGAACGGGCAGGGGGCGGATATTGCGGGCCAGCTCTTTTTAAAGCGCGACTGCGATTTGCCGGTCGCCGGCAGCGTCAAGGCGCGCGGCGGCTGCTATGAGGTCCTCAAATATACCGAGGACCTCGCCCTCGCGCACAGGCTCGTCGAGCGGCGCGACGATTACAGCGTGTTCGCCACGCGCGCGTTCCATGAGTTTTTCTCGCGTTACCACCTGCATGTCGGCTCCACGGGCAACCTGGGGCTGAGCATCGGCATCATGGGCGCGGCGCTCGGCTATCAGGTCACGGTCCACATGAGCGCGGACGCAAAGCAGTGGAAAAAGGACCTGCTGCGCGAAAAGGGCGTGACGGTCCTCGAGTACGGCGCGGACTATTCCTACGCCGTGGCGGAGGGGCGCGCCCGCGCATCGGAGGACCCGATGAGCCACTTCGTCGATGACGAGAACTCGAAAGACCTCTTCCTCGGCTACGCTGTGGCCGCGCGGCGGCTCAAATCGCAGCTCGATGCGCAGGGGATCGCGGTGGACGCCGGGCATCCGCTCTGCGTGTATATCCCCTGCGGGGTCGGCGGCGCGCCGGGCGGCATCTGCTTCGGGCTCAAGCAGGAGTTCGGCGACGCGGCGCACGTCTTTTTCGTGGAACCCACGGAAGCGCCCTGCATGCTGCTGGGGCTTTCAAGCGGCGTGTACGGCGGCATCTGTGTGCAGGATATCGGCCTGACCGGCCGCACGGCGGCGGACGGCCTTGCCGTGAGCCGCTGCTCGGACTTCGCCGCGAAGATGACCGCGCACCTTGTCTCCGGCGGCATGACTGCCGCGGACGAGCGCCTTGTGCCGTATCTGCGCGCGCTGCAAGAGCAGGAGGGGCTTTTTGCCGAGCCCTCGGCCTGCGCGGCCTTTGTGGGTCCCGAACGCTTCCAGGAAGCGGCGGCGGTCCTCGGCGGTGCGGCGGGGGAGAACGCCTGCCACATCGTTTGGGCGACGGGCGGCGCGCTCGTGCCGCAGCGCGAGCGGGAAGGGCTCCTGAACGCGTAAACCGTAAAGAAAAAGAAAAACCGCCCCTGCGCTTGAGCGCGGGGGCGGTTTTGTCAATCCTTATAAAGCTTTTTCATGGCGTGTTCGCAGATCGCTTCATAGGTCTGCTGGCTGATGTCGTGTTCGATCTTGCAGGCGTCCTCCTCGGCGGTCTTTGCGTCTACGCCGAGGGCGATGAGGAATTTCGTGAGCGTGTGATGGCGGTCGAGCATTTTGGCGGCGATGGCCATGCCGCGGTCGGTCAGCGTGATGAGGCCGTCGCGGTCCATCTCGATGTAGCCGTTTTCGCGCAGGCGCTTGGTCGCGTAGGTCACGCTGGGCTTGGTCACGCCGAGGTGGTCGGCAACGTCCACCGAGCGGATATAGCCATGCTGCTCTTTCATCATCAGCATGGACTCCAGATAGTCCTCGGAGGCTTTTTGAATTTTCATGTGCGGTTTCACCAACTTCATCGTAAAAGGTCAATCACAGATTAACACGCTCTAACTAAAAAAGCAAGCATTAAAAAAATGTTTGCAAAACCTCTTGACAAAATATGTTAGAGCGATTAAACTTACGGGCGAAAGTTAAACGGAGCTAACTGCAAAGCGCCAAAACGGCTATTAACCGGCTGTTTTGGCATCTGCACGTTAAAAAGAGCTAACAGAAGCGGAGGGATATGAAATATGATGCCGCTGACACTGGCAAATGCCGGAGAAGAGAATACCATCCTCAAGGTGGGCGGGAGTCCCGAGGTCAAAAAGCACCTGGAGGATCTCGGCTTTGTCGCCGGAGGAACGGTGAGCATCGTGTCGTCTCTGGGCGGGAACGTGATCGTCAAGGTCAAGGAAGCCCGCGTCGCGATCAGCGAAGAGATGGCGCGCAGAATCATGATTTGATATTTTTAGCATAAAAGGAGAGAGATTATGAAAACATTGCGTGAAGTCAAGATCGGTGAGACGGCCAAGGTCGTCAAGCTCCACGGCGAGGGCCCTGTCAAGCGCCGTATCATGGATATGGGCATCACCAAGGGCGTTGAGGTCTATGTCCGCAAGGTGGCTCCCCTGGGCGACCCGATGGAGGTCACCGTGCGCGGCTACGAGCTGTCGCTGCGCAAGGCGGATACCGAAATGATCGAAGTGGAATAATTGATTTCTATAGAAGTTAAGGTTACTTAACAAAAAGGAGCAGTAAAAGAAGATGGAAAAGCAGATCAAAATTGCCCTCGCGGGCAACCCCAACTGCGGTAAGACGACGCTTTTTAACGCGCTCACCGGTTCCAACCAGTTCGTCGGCAACTGGCCCGGCGTCACCGTGGAGAAGAAGGAAGGCAAGCTCAAAAAGCACGATGACGTGGTCATCATGGACCTTCCCGGTATCTATTCCCTGTCCCCCTACACGCTTGAGGAGGTCGTCGCCCGTAACTATCTGATCGGCGAGCGTCCCGACGCCATCCTGAACATCATCGACGGCACGAACCTTGAGCGCAACCTGTATCTGACCACCCAGCTCACGGAGCTCGGCATCCCCGTGGTCATCGCCATCAACATGATGGACGTCGTCCGCAAGAACGGCGACCAGATCAACGTCAAGGAGCTCTCCCGCGAGCTCGGCTGCGAGATCATCGAGATCTCCGCGCTCAAGGGCGACGGCGTCATGGACGCGGCCGAAGCTGCTGTCCGCGCTGCCAAGGGCACCAAGACCATCCCGATGCACACCTTCTCCGGCCCCGTTGAGCACGCCATCGCCCACATCGAAGAGGCGGCGGTGCACAATATGCCCGAGGAGCAGCAGCGCTGGTACGCCATCAAGATCTTCGAGCGCGACGATAAGGTGCTCGAGCAGCTCAAGGTCCCCACGGAGACGATGAACCACATCGAAGAGGACATCAAGGCCGCCGAGACCGAGCTCGACGACGATGCCGAGAGCATCATCACCAACGAGCGCTATGTGTACATCGCCCAGCTCATCAAGGGCTGCTACAAGAAGAAAAAGGCCGGCGAACTGTCTGCCTCCGATAAGATCGATAAGATCGTGACGAACCGCTGGCTGGGCCTGCCCATCTTCGCAGTCGTGATGTTCCTGGTTTACTACATCGCCATGGTCGCCGTGGGCGCGCCCGCGACCGACTGGGCAAACGACGGCCTGTTCGGCGACGGCTGGCATCTGTTCGGCATCGGCTCCGCCGCTTACGGCGAAGCGAGCGACGATTACACCGCCGCGACCGAAGCGGCTGATGCGTTCGTCGGCCTCGACATGGAAGACGAGAGCTTCGACGCCGACGCGGCGCTCGAAGAGCTCAAGGCCTTCCAGCCCACCGAAGACACCGCCACCGTTGATGTTGAGGATGAAGAGACCCTCGCTATCAACGAGATGACCGCCTACTACGATACGCTGCCAGATGGCGCTGACAAGATGAAAGATGTTGTCCAGATGACCTATGTGGACGCTGTCAGCTACTTCGAAGAGAATGGCTTTGACGAGCCCGACCCGGCTGACTACGGCGTTTGGGTCCCGGGTGTCCCCGTTCTGATCGGCGATGCGCTTGACGCTGCCGGTACGGCCGACTGGCTCAACGGCCTGATCCTCGACGGTATCGTCGCCGGTGTCGGCGCGGTGCTCGGCTTCGTGCCCCAGATGTTGGTCCTGTTCCTGATGCTCGCTTTCCTCGAGGCATGCGGCTACATGGCCCGTATCGCCTTCGTTCTCGACCGTATCTTCCGCAAGTTCGGCCTTTCCGGTAAGTCCTTCATCCCGATGCTCATCGGTGTGGGCTGCGGCGTTCCGGGCATCATGGCCTCCCGTACCATCGAAAACGAGCGTGACCGCCGTATGACGATCATGACCACCACGTTCATCCCCTGCGGCGCTAAGGTCCCGTTCATCTCGATGATCGCCGGCGCCCTGTTCGGCGGCAGCGCCATTGTCTCCACCTCCGCTTACTTCATCGGCATGGCCGCCATCATCATCTCCGGCATCATGCTCAAGAAGACCAGGATGTTCTCCGGCGATCCCGCTCCCTTCGTTATGGAGCTGCCCGCCTACCACTGGCCGACCCTCGGCAACGTGCTCCGCAGCATGTGGGAGCGCGGCTGGTCCTTCATCAAGAAGGCCGGTACCATCATCCTGCTTTCCACGATCTTCGTCTGGTTCACCACGTACTTCGGCTGGGTCGACGGCACGTTCCAGATGCTCACTGAGGATCAGATCGACTCCTCCATCCTCGCCAAGATCGGCAACCTGATCGCCTGGATCTTCATCCCGCTCGGCTGGGGCAACTGGCAGGCGACCGTCGCCTCCATCACCGGCCTTGTCGCCAAGGAGAACATCGTCGGTACGCTCGGTATCCTCTATGGCGGCGGCGACCTGAACGTGTACCAGAACATCGCGATGGCCTTCACCAGCATCACCGGCTATTCCTTCCTCGTGTTCAACCTGCTGTGCGCTCCGTGCTTCGCTGCTATCGGCGCGATCAAGCGTGAGATGAACAACGCGAAGTGGACCTGGTTCGCCATCGGCTATCAGTGCGGCTTTGCTTACCTCATTGCCCTGATGATCAACCAGTTCGGCAACGCCTTCACCGGCAGCCTGAACGTCATCGGACTGATCGCGGCCATCGTTGTCCTCGCCGGTATGATCTACATGCTCTTCAAGCCCTACAAGGAAGCTACCAAGCTGAGCGACAAGCACTGATCCCTTAACCCCGATACCCTGCGAAAGGAGTGATTTCCGTGTTGAACTGGGTTACCGCAAACCTGTCGACGATCATCGTCTCTGCTATCCTGCTTGCCATAATCATTGCTATCTCCACCTATCTTATCCGGCAGAGAAAGAGGGGAAGAAACTCCTGTGGCTGTAACTGTGCGCACTGCGCCATGCACGGCGGATGCCACAGTAAGCAGCAATAAATAAGCTTCAGGAGACGCGGGACCTATCCACCCGCGTCTCCTGAAGCGCATGAAAGGAAATCATTCAAATGACTGAAACCATCGTCAAGATCGACGGCATGATGTGCGGCATGTGCGAATCGCACATCAGCGACGCCATCCGCAACGCCTTTGCCGTCAAGAAGGTCTCCGCTTCGCACAGCAAGGGCGAGGCGGACATCATCAGCGAGCAGCCGCTCGACGAGCAGAAGCTGCGCGAGGTTATCGGCAAGACCGGCTACGACTTCGTGTCCGTCAGCTCCAAGCCCTACGAAAAGCACGGCCTGTTCGGCTTTTTGAAAAAGTAAAAAGCACAAAGAAAAGCCTGGCTCGGAAGAGTCAGGCTTTTTTGTCGTATTTTGGGAGCTCACGGCGTCACGTCGTGCTTTCTTTTGCGCTTGCAGCTTTTTAAAAAGTCGATGAACTTCTGCTCCGTGCGTGTGAAGCTGCAGCCGCGCAGCGTGATGAGGTAGATATCGCGCTTGAGCGCGTTGTGATCCATCTCGAACGAGAGCAGCGTGCCGTTTGCGACCTCCTGCTCCACGGCGAGCGTCGAGAGGATCGAAATGCCCACACCGCTGATGACCATACGCTTGATGGCCTCGGGGTCGTCCACGCGCGCCACGATGTTGAGCGAATCAGGGGAGAGGGAGAGATTTCTGAGGTAGTTCTGCACGCTGCGGTCCGTGCCCGAGCCCTCCTCGCGCGTGACGATCGGGCAGGAGAGCAGATCGCGGCCGTAGACGCCGCTTTCCTTGAGCTGGCGGTAGTGCGCGGTGTTCGGCGTGACGAGCACCAGCTTGTCCTCAGCTAAGGGAAAGTAATCGACGATGTGCGGCTCGCTGATCGCGCCGACAAAGCCGAGCGAGATCTCGCCGTCCTTGAGCATCTGGTGCACCTGAGCGCTGTCGCCCCGGCGCAGGGTATAGCGGAAGTCCTTCTCCTTTTTGAGGAAGGCCGAAAGATAATCCGGCAGCAGGTACTGCCCCGGCACGGTGGACGCGCCGAGCGAGAGCGTCTGCCCCGCCTTTTCCGCGGCAAAGAGCGTGCGCAGCGTGTCGCAGTCGCCGAGGATGCGCTTGGCGATGGGGTAGACCTGCTCGCCGTCCGCGGTCAGGCGGACGTGGCGGCGGTTGCTGCGCACGAACAGCTCCTTGCCGAGCGCCTGCTCCAAAAGGCTGATATGTGCGCTGATGGTGGACTGGTTGAAGAAAAGCTCCTCCGCGGCGCGGGTAAATCCGCCGTGCTCCACCACGGCGACAAAGACCTCGAGCTGCTTGAGACTGATATCATTCATGAGATGAGACCGCCTTTCCAGAGTGCCGAAACGGCAAAAAACATCGTAGAATAACAATATCACAGCCCAACTTGAAAAGCAAGGAGAATTATTGATTTTTTCGATAAGAAAAATTCAACACGGCTATTACAATGACGCGCGGGAACGCTTGCATTTTGCAGGGGGATTTGGTATCATGACAGGCGGACAAAACGAAGAAATGACGGTGAGAGAGATGAAAACAGCGCTTGTGACAGACGCAAAATACCGCTCATCCATCGCGGCGGTGCGTGCGCTGCACCGCGCGGGCTACCGCGTGGTGGTGACGCAGACGAGAAGCGACGTAAAGAGCGCGCCCGCGGTGACGGTGTCAAAGTCCTGCGGCGCCTTCCGCTGGATCGACGGCGGCTGTGCGGACGCGGGCTATGGCGACAAGCTGCTCGACGTGCTCAAAGAGTACGAGCATCCGGTGCTGTTCTGCGTCGGCGCGGTGACGCTCAACACCGTTGCCGCACGGCGGGAGGAATTTGCCGCGCTTTCGGATTTTCTCATCGCGCCGAAGGAAACGCTCGACGCGCTCAACGACAAGGAAACGGTGCACGAGCGCGCGCTGTCGCTCGGCATCCCCGTGCCGCGCGAGTATGCGGGCACGCCGGAGCAGTATCCTGTCGTCGTCAAGCCGCACTGCGGCGAGAAGTTCGGCCTCAAGGCCGCCGACCGTTACGCCGTGGCGAACGACCGGGCGGAGTTCGAAGCGATCATGGAAAAAATGCGGCGCTACGACCCCGGCCCCATCGTGCAGCAGAAGGTCACGGGCGCGGGCGCGGGCGTGAGCCTGCTTTTGGGACGCGAGAGCGAGCTTCTGGGCGCGCTGTGCCACCGCCGCGTGCGCGAGTACCCCATCACGGGCGGCCCGTCCACCTGCTGCGAGAGCTTTTATGATGAAAAGATGATCGACCAGGCCTATGCGCTGCTCAAGTCCTTCCACTTTACAGGCCTTGCCATGGTCGAGTTCAAGGGCAACTGCATTTTGGAGGTCAATCCCCGCGTGTGGGGCAGCTTCCCGATGACAGAAGCGGCGAAAAGCCCCATCGTCGCGCACTATGCGCGCGCCGCGGCGGGGGAGACGGTCGCATACGCGCCGCACGATTACGAAACGGGCGTGAAGATGCGCTTCCTGCTCAACGACACGGTCGCCGCGCTCAGCTACCTGAAGGCCGGGCGCGTCAGGGAGGGCCTGCGGGGTCTCGGCGATTTCTTCACCGCGAAGGAAGCGCTGCGCGCGAAGGGCGACAGCGCCGTGATGCGCGCGTATCTTAAAAAGAGCCTGTTTGAGCGCTGAGAGGAGAAACGAGGGACGATGGAAGTCCGATTGGATCTGCACATACATTCCGAGCGGTCGTTCGACGGCTGCATGAGCCTTGACGAGATCGTCACGCTCGCGCGTGCGCGCGGGCTGAACGGCGCGGCGGTCTGCGACCACGACCGCGTGACGGACCGCGTGCCGGAATACGACAATTTCCTGCTGATCCCCGCGACGGAGATCTCGACCGAGCGCGGGCACCTGCTGGGCCTTTTTGTGACCGAAGCGATCGAAACGAAGCGCTTTGATGAAGCCGTGGACGCGATCCATGCGCAGGGCGGCCTTGCCGTGATGGCGCACCCCTTCGAGCGCAGCACGGACGCCCGCCGGCTCGACGATGTGCTGGACCGGCTCGACGGGATCGAGGCCTTCAACAGCCGCGCCGACCGCAAGAACCATGACGCGAACGCCATGGCGCTCGCGCTGGCGAAAAAGTGGGGCAAGCCCATCACCGCCGGCAGCGACGCGCACGTGCCCGAGGAGGTCGGCGGCGGCGTGACGGTGCTCGACGTGCCGGAGCTGACGCTGCCCGCTGTCCGCGCGGCGATCGTGCGGGGCGCAAGGCGGCTTGAAGGAAAGCGCGGCCGTGCGATGTGCGTCGCGCGCAGCCAGAAAACGAAACGGGAGAAGACAAACGCAGGTGCGAAAAGCAAAGTAAAGGGAATGCTCTTTACAGCAAAATGCGCCTTGCAGGATATCATCACCAAGGAGGATGAATGGCATGTCATTGCTGGTCAAGATCGGTAAAAAGGGAAAGAAGATCGTCAAAAAGCTCATCACGCCCGCAGAAAAGCACTATGTCGGCTACACGCGCCGCATCGAGCGCGTGAAAACGGACAAGCGCATCTGCGCCATGACGTTCGACGACGGCCCGATGGGCCTGCCCGCCTCGCCCGACCGCTTCGACGGAAAAACGCTGACGGACGTGCTGCTCGACACGCTCGCGCAGTACGGCGCGAAGGGCAGCTTCGATGTGATCGGCGACACGAGCGAGAACTATCCCGACGAAGCGGGCAAGCTCGGCAGCGCGGCCTGGGGCGGCGTGAAGTTCGACCACTACCCGGACATCCACTGCGACGACAAAGGCGGCGCTGCGCACAATGACCGCCTGATCCGCCGCATGCTCGACGAGGGACACCAGATCACGAACCACGGCTACCGCCACATCATCTTTGGCAAAAAGCCGTTCGTCTACGGCGCGCGCGAGTACCTGCCGGGCTTCGACGCGGCGGTTGCCGACCTGACGCGCCTTGACACGCTGATGAAGGAGCGCTACGGCTACGCGCTCACGCTCGCGCGTCCGCCGCACTATGTGGACAAAATGGCGGGCGGCTTTACGAGCTACGACGTTTACGACCGCATGGGCTATCAGTACATGGCCGCGTCGTTCGACGGCGCGGGCTGGCTGCCCTCCACGCACGAGGACCCCGAGCAGGCGCTTCAGGCCGAGATCAACGCGATGATCGAGCCGATGCGCAGGGCGCTCGAAAAGGACCCGGACTTTTTCTGCGGGCAGATCATCTTCCAGAAGGACGGCTATAACATGGCCAAGCGCACGCCGGTGGCCTTTGCGCTCGGTCGGCAGCTTGCACTCTTGAAGGAGTACGGCTACCGCGTCGTGAGCGTGGGCGAGCTGATGGAGGAGAGCCCGTTTACGGATGTCGGGCGGGACGATCCGCTCTTTGAAAAGCTTGTCACTCTCGCCAAAACGCGCGCCGTCGCCTTCACGGACAACCGCCTGCGCCTTGACGATAAGATGACCGTCGGTGAGCTTGCAATGCTGCTCGCGCCAAGGGACGAGGCCATCGTCCGCCGCGTCGCCCAGCTGCGCAGGACCGGCAAGGCCGGTCCCTACGACGGGGCGCTGTCCTACTGCCGCGAAAAGGGCCTGATCGCCGCGAACGCGAAGGCGGAGGAAAGCGTCACAACCCTGCCGGAGACAATGTTTGACAAGGTAAACGACTTTACCCGCCGCGGCGTCTACGCCGCCTACCGCATGGAGCGGTAACATATGGGGCCCAAATACCTCCGCCGCAGGGCGGAGGTATTTTTCTGCCCTCGTCCACATAGGCTATGGCAGCAAAAAGGCGAAGGAGCGTGGACGGCATGAAGCAGAAAAGACGGCGGCGCGCGGCGGTGCGCGGCAGGCGCATCGCGCCGGGAACGCGGCGAACGCCGCGCGGCGGGGCAGAGCAGCAGCCGCGCATGATCGTGCAGGTCATCGTCTGCGGGGTGTTGTTCGTCGCGCTCGTGGGGCTCAAGCTCATCATGCCGGACCATTTGAGCACGCTGCGCGGCACGCTGGGGCAGTGGCTCGTGCGCGACGCGGACTTCGTCTCGGCCTTTTCCGCCGTGGGGCGCGCCGCGTCCGGCGAGCAGGCCTGGGGCGATTCGCTCTCAGAGGCCTATGTCGCGGTCTTCGGCGGGGAGAGTAAGGCGCAGGAGGTCTCGGGCGAGCTGATCGGCGTCACCGTGCCGGAACAGGACGCGCCGGAAATGGCGGACACGCGCGCGCTGCCCGCGCTCGCTGTGGGCGAGCAGCGCATTTTGGGCTTTGCCTACGCCTGTCCGCTCTCCGGAACGCTGACCTCGCCCTTCGGCTGGCGCGAGGACCCGAACAGCGGCGAGGAGTGCTTCCACTACGGCGTGGACATCGCGGGCGAGGAGGGGGCGAGCGTTGCCTGCTTTGCCGACGGTACCGTCGGCACGGTGGGGGAGAGCAATCTGCTCGGGAAGTATGTGACCGTCAACCACGAGGGCGGCTTTTCGACGCTTTACGCCCATTGCAGCGCCGTCACGGTGAGCGCGGGGCAGAGCGTCCGAAAGGGCGATGAGCTTGCGCACGTCGGCTCCACCGGCAACGCGACGGGGCCGCACCTGCACTTTGAGGTGCACGACGGCGGGGAGTACCTGAACCCCATCTACTATGTTGTTTCCTGAGCGGGGCGTGCACGCCTCGTGGAGCTTTTTCCTGCTGGTGCTGCTCGCGGCGGTCATCAGCCCGGCGGAGATCGTCGTATCCGTGCTGTTGGCCGCGGCGCTGCACGAGTGCGGGCACCTGCTTGCGCTGCGGGCTTACTGTGTGCCGGTCGAGGGGCTGCGGCTCTCGGCGCTCGGTGCGGTGCTGTATGCGCGCGGGGCGCGCAGGCTCTCCTACGGGCGCGAGCTGATCGTCACGCTCGCGGGCTGCGGCATGAACATTTTCTGCGGCATGCTGACGGCGCTTCTGGCGCTGCGCCTTTCATGGGTGGAGGGCTTCGTGCTCGCGGGCGCGCACATCCTGCTTGCGGCATTCAACCTGCTGCCCATTCCGCCGCTCGACGGCGCGCGGGCGCTGTATCTCATCACGGCGTTCTTTCTCGGCCCGCTCGCGGGCGAGACGGCCGCCGCGGCCGCAGGACTTGTCTGCGCGCTGGCGCTCGTGGGCGCGGGGGTGTACATCATGGCGGAGACGGGCGGGGGAGCGCTCTTCCTGATCGCGTCCCTTGCGCTGCTTTTCGGCGCGGTGCGGCGATCAGGACTTGCGAAAAACACGGGAAAAGTGTAAGATAGCTCAAAATGGCTTGCTGTGCCCATTTGAGCTGTCTTATTTTTTCTTTTTCAAGGGAGATTTTTTGTGGATAAGAGACTGGAACGCATCCTGCCGCGCGTGCAGAAGCCCGCGCGCTACGTCGGCGGGGAATTCAATGCCATCATGAAGGACAAGAGCAAGGTCGATACGCGCATCGCCTTCTGTTTTCCCGATACCTATGAGATCGGCATGTCGAACCTCGGCATGCGCATCCTCTACGGCGTGATGAACAACATGGAGGGCGTGTGGTGCGAGCGCTGCTATGCCCCCTGGGGCGACATGGAGGAGGAGATGCGAAACGCGCACATCCCGCTCTACGCGCTCGAATCCTTCGACCCGCTCAGCGAATTCGACATCATCGCCTTTTCCGTCGGCTACGAGATGGCGTTTCCCGCCATCCTCAATATGCTCAACCTTGCGGGCGTCCCGCTGCATTCGTCCGAGCGCACGGAGCTCACGCCGCTCGTCATCGCGGGCGGCACGGCCATGTACAACTGCGAGCCCATCGCGGATTTTCTGGACCTTGCCGTGATCGGCGAGGGCGAGGAGATGAACGTCGAGCTCATCGAGCTGCACCGCAAGGCGCGGCGCGAGGGCTGGAGCAAGCACGAATTTCTCGTTCAGGCGGCGCAGATGCGCGGCATCTATGTGCCGAGCCTTTACGACGTTGTCTACAACGAAGACGGCACGGTGAAGTCCATCACGCCCAAAGAGGGCGCGCCCAAAACGGTGCTCAAGCGCGTCGTGCAGAACATGGACGAGGCCTACTATCCGACCAAAACCATCGTCCCCTCGACCGAGATCGTGCAGGACCGCGTTTCGCTCGAGCTGTTCCGCGGCTGCATCCGCGGCTGCCGCTTCTGTCAGGCGGGTTATGTCTACCGACCGGTGCGCAACCGATCGGAAAAGCTCCTGCACCGCTACGCGGTCGAAGCCGTCGAGGATTCCGGCTATCAGGATGTGACGCTCTCGTCGCTCTCGACCTCCGACTATCCGGCGCTTGTGGAGCTGTGCGACGATCTCGAGGAATTCTGCGCGAAGCGGCACGTGAACCTGTCGCTGCCGTCGCTGCGCGCGGACAACTTCTCCATGGCGCTGATGGAGCGGCTGCAGAAGGGGCGCAAGACGGGCCTTACCTTTGCTCCCGAGGCTGGCACGCAGCGCCTACGCGACGCGATCAACAAAAACCTCACCGAGGAGGACCTGCTCGAATCCTGCCGCCGTGCGTTTTCGGGCGGCTACAGCGCAGTCAAGCTCTACTTCATGCTCGGTCTTCCGACTGAGACGGACGAGGACGTGCTCGGCATCGCCAAAATTGCGGACGACGTCTGGAAGGTCTGGAGCGAGTGCACGCCCAACCGCTCGCGCGGCGTGCGCATCACGGTCTCGACCTCGTGGTTCGTGCCGAAGCCCGACACGGCCTTCCAGTGGGAGCCGCAGATATCGATCGAGGAGTACGAGCGCCGTGTCAAGCTCCTGCGCGGGGCCATCCGCTCTCGGTCCATCCACTATAACTGGCACCCCTCGCCCACGAGCTTTATGGAAGCGGTCATCTCCTGCGGCGACCGGCGGCTCTGCAAGGTCATCGAGACCGCCTGGCGCAAGGGCGAGAAGCTCAGCGCCTGGGAGGATTATTTCAGCCTTGAGCGCTGGATGGAGGCCTTTGAAGAGTGCGGCCTCGACCCGCACTTTTACGCCAACCGCCGCCGCAGCGAGGATGAGGTCCTGCCGTGGAGCGTGGTCGCGACGGGCGTTTCCCCGGCGTATTTCAAGCGCGAGCATGCGCTCGCCTTTCAGGGCGTCACGACGCCGGACTGCCGCACCCACTGCAACGCCTGCGGCGCGAACTGCCTGGTAGGAGGGAAATGCAATGTCTAAGCTGCGGCTGATTTTTGTCAAGGAGCATCAGGCTTCCTACATTTCGCATCTCGACGTGATGCGCACCTTCCAGCGCGTGTTCCCGCGCGCGGGACTTTCCATCAAGCACTCCAACGGCTTCCACCCGCACCCCATTCTGTCCATCGTGCTGCCGCTGCCCGTGGGGCAGTCGAGCGAGTGCGAGATCCTCGACTTTGAAAGCGTGGAGGACAGCACCGGCGAGGGCGTGGCCGAAGCGCTCAACACCGGCATGCCTGCGGGTCTTCGCGTGCTGGACTGCTACGCCGTCACGCGCCCCGTGCGCGAGATGACCTACCTTCGCGCGCGGCTCGAGATGGAATACGACAACGGCGTGCCCGAGGGCGCGGCGGAGCGCATCCGGGAGCTTTTCGCGCGCGAAGAGGTGCTCGTTGAAAAGCGCACGAAACATAAGGGCATGACCGAGCTCAACATCGCGCCGCTCATCCGTTCACTCACGCTTGAGGAGCGTGAGGGCGTGATCGTCGGCGAAGTCGTCGTCGCCGCGCAGGACCCCGGCCTCAACCCCGCGCTCATCGGCGCGGCGGTCGCGCGGCACCTGCCGAGGCTCGCGCCGGACTTTGTCCGCGTGCGCCGCGAGGAGGTCTACGACGCGGAAATGAACGTTTTCCGCTGAGGATCGCGCATTTTTGCAAAAAATGCTTGCATTCCGCGCTCTTGTATGATATGCTACCATAGCTTGAAAAGGGCGGTCCTCTGCCGTGCGCGGGTGAAACAGTCCCGGATGCGCCATAGAAAAGCGGTCAAGAACGCCTATAAATAGGAGGAAAATATCCATGGATCTCATCAAAGAGCTCGAATCCCAGCAGCTGAAAAAGGAAATGCCCGTCATCAACGTCGGCGACACCGTCCGCGTTCATGTCAAGATCAAGGAAGGCTCCCGCGAGCGTATCCAGGTCTTCGAGGGCATCGTCATCGCGAAGAAGCACGGCGGTCTTGAGGAGACCTTCACCGTTCGTCGTCTTGCCTACGGCGTCGGCGTCGAGAAGGTGTTCCCCATCCACTCCCCCCTCATCGAGAAGGTCGAGACCGTGCGCAGCGGTTATGTTCGCCGCGCCAAGCTGTATTACCTGCGCGGCCGCGTCGGTAAGGCTGCCAAGATCCGCGAGAAGCTGTAAGACAGATTCTTTGAGAACAAAAAAGCGTGGCGCTTCGCCGCGCTTTTTTTGTTGCCTTTTGGAAAATTCGTGATAGAATATTTAAATTAGAGAATCAGGCGCTTTCGCCATTTCAGGGAGAGATACACCATGGACGAATTTGATCAGAAACTGGATATCAGCGAAGAGAGCGGCGAGGAGATCGTGGAAAAGATCCCCGGACGCGACGTGTACGAGACGGTCTCGTCCCTCGTTTCGGCGCTTCTGGCCGTCACGCTGGTCTTTACCTTCGCCGTGCGCATGATGGGCGTTTCCGGCCCCTCGATGATCCCGACGCTTCAGGACGGGGACAGGCTTCTCGTCGTGAATTCGCTGCTCTGCGGCGACTATCAGGTGGGCGATATCGTCATCGCCCGCAAGGAGAGCTTCGATGAAAAGCCCATCGTCAAGCGCGTGATCGCGACCGAAGGGCAGACGGTGGATATCGACTTCAATCTCGGCCGCGTCTATGTGGACGGCGTGATGCTCGAGGAGGATTACATCAACGACCTCACCTACCGCGAGGAGGGGACGCAGTTCCCGCTTACCGTGCCGGAGGGCGAGGTGTTCGTGCTCGGCGACAACCGCAACCACTCCAACGACAGCCGCGATTCCACGCTCGGCACGGTGGATAAGCGGCTCCTGATCGGCAAGGCGGTCTTTCTGCTCTTCCCGGGCAGGGACTACCTGACCGAGCAGCGCGACTTTGGCCGCATCGGCCTTTTGAAGTAAAGGAGAACGCCATGCAGCTGGAAAGTTTGAGCTGGTTTCCCGGTCACATGACCAAGACCCGCCGCATGATCACAGCGGAGATCGGCAATGTGGACGCCGTGTGCGAGATCCTGGACGCGCGCATCCCCATGAGCAGCCGCAACCCCGATGTGGACGAGCTGACGGCGGGCAAGCCTCGCCTGATCGTATTGAACCGCGTCGATCAGGCAGACCCCGAGATGACGAAAAAATGGGCGGCGTATTTCCGCTCGCTCGGCTATGCCGTCATCGAAACGGACGCGAAGCAGGGCGGGGGCGTGAAGCAGTTTTCCGCCGCCGTGCGCACGCTTCTGCGCGACAAGATCGCCGCTTATGAAGCCAAGGGCCAGGTCGGGCGCGTGCTGCGCGTGATGGTGCTCGGCATCCCGAACGTCGGCAAATCGACGTTTATCAACAAGGTCTCCGGCCGCAAGAGCGCCAAGGCGGAGGACCGCCCCGGCGTGACCCGCACAAAGCAGTGGGTGCCGGTGGACAAGACGCTCGAGCTGCTCGACACGCCGGGCATCCTGTGGCCAAAGTTTGAGGACAGCGCCGTCGGCGTCCGCCTTGCCTTCACCGGCGCCATCCGCGACGAGGTGGTGGACATCGAGGAGCTTGCCATGCGCCTGATGGATTACCTCGGCAAGAACTATCCCAAGGCCATCGAGGAGCGCTACAAGCTCGACGTTTCCGAAGAGGACGACGGCTACGCGCTGCTGGAAAAGGCGGGGCGTAAGCGCGGCTTTCTCATCTCGGGCGGCGAGGTGGATACCGAGCGTATGAGCCGTATCCTGCTCGATGAGTTCCGCGGCGGCAAGCTCGGACGCTTTACACTCGAAGCGCCGCCGGAGGAGCGCGCATGAGCGTTGATCTCCGATATGAAGCCGAAGCCCGCGCGGCGGGCTTTACCGCCGTCTGCGGCGTGGACGAAGCGGGCGCGGGCCCGCTGATGGGTCCGGTGTACGCCGCCGCCGTCATCCTGCCGGAGGACTGTGTGATCGACGGGCTGGACGATTCCAAAAAGCTGACGGAGAAAAAGCGCGAAGCGCTGTTTCCCGTCATCTGCGAAAGGGCGGCGGCTTATGCCGTCGCGTCCGTTGACGCGCGGGAGATCGACGCGACGGACATTTTGAGCGCACGCATGAAGGCGATGCAGCTCGCCATCGACGCGCTGGAGATCCCTGCGGATTTCGCCCTCATCGACGGCAACCGCGACCACGGCGCGTCGGCGCGCATCGTGACGCCGCACCGCACGATCGTCGGCGGGGACGGCATCAGCCTTTCGATTGCCGCGGCGAGCGTGCTTGCCAAGGTCAGCCGTGACCGTTACGTCGTCGAGGTGCTCGACCCCATGTACCCCGAGTACCAATTCGCAAAGCACAAGGGCTATGGCACAAAGCTCCACTATGAAATGCTCGACCGGTACGGGCCCAGCCCCGTGCACCGCAAAACGTTTCTCAAAAAGTGGGAGGCGCAGCGATGAGCACGAAGGAGACCGGCGGCTGGGGCGAGACGCTGGCGGCGGAGTACTTAAAGGCGCGCGGCTGCAAAATTCTTGAAACGAACTGGCGCTGCCGCTTCGGCGAGATCGATCTCATCGCCGAGCAGGGCGGCGTGCTGCTGTTCGTCGAGGTCAAGCTGAGATCGAACCTGCAGTACGGCATGCCGCGCGAGTTCGTCACGGCGGGCAAGCAGAAGAAGCTGCGCGCCGCCGCGTCGCTCTACTTGAGCAGGCTCAAAGCGGACGTGCCCGCCCGCTTCGACGTGGCGGAGGTCTACACCGACGCGCACCACAGCGCAAAGGGCACGCGCATTGAATACATCGAGGACGCATTCTGATTTTCGAACAGAAGGGAGGACGGCGATGGCGCTTTATGCGATCGGCGACCTGCATTTATCGCTCGGCACGAACAAGCCGATGGACGTGTTCGGCCCCAAGTGGGCGAACTACGTCGAGCACATTCAGGAGAACTTTTCGGGGCTGCACGACGATGACGTGACCGTCATCGCGGGCGACATCTCGTGGGGCATCTCGCTTGAGCAGTCGCTGCCCGATTTTCAGTTCATCGATGCGCTGCCGGGGAAGAAGATCCTTTTAAAGGGCAACCACGACTACTGGTGGGGCACGGCCTCGAAGATGAAAAAATTCTTCGCCGAGCACGGCATCACGACGCTCGACCTCCTCTACAACAACGCCTTTTTCTACGGCGATCACGCCATCTGCGGCACGCGCGGCTGGTTTTACGAGGAGGACGCCGCCGGCACCCACACGGGCAAGATGCTCGCGCGCGAGTCGCTGCGGCTCGAAGCGTCGCTCAAGGCGGCGGAGGGGAAGCCGATCTTCTGCTTTCTGCACTACCCGCCCATCTATCAGGGCTACCAGTGCCCGGAGATGCTCGCGCTTCTTGACAAATACGAGGTGGAGCGCTGCTATTACGGCCACCTGCACGGCTACACGCACCGGCGCGCGTTCGAGGGCCGGCGCGGGAAGACCGATTATGCGCTGATCGCGGCGGATTATGTCGCCTTTCAGCCGGTGAAAATTTACGATTAGGACAAAAATTGATGCAAAAAAGGGTGGAAATCTACGGGAACGTATGGTATAATACCACTTTGCAAAAGCATCATTATCATTCTTATGATGTTAATACGGAGGAAAAAGAAATCATGACTGTCAAAAATGTTGAAAAGCTGGAAAAGAGCAGAGTCGCGGTGACCGTCGAGGTCGGCGCGGAGGAGTTTGAAGCCGCCGTCGCCAAGGCCTACGCCAAGGCCCGCAACAAGCTCAGCATTCCCGGCTTCCGCCCCGGCAAGGCCCCCCGCAAGATGATCGAAAAGCTCTACGGCGCGGGCGTTTTCTACAGCGATGCCGTTGATATCGCTCTGCCCGAGGCATATACGCAGGCTGTCGGCTCCAGCGGTCTGAACGTTGTGGGCTATCCCGAGATCGAGATCGTCGATGACAAGATCGATGAGAACGGCTTCACCTTCAAGGCGACCGTCGCCGTGTATCCCGAGGTCAAGCTCGGCGAGTACAAGGGCCTGACCGCCGAGAAGGAAGAGGTTAAGGTCAGCGCCGACGACGTCAAGGAGCGCCTGAACGAGATGGCCGAGCGCAACGCCCGCCTCGTCTCCGTGGACCGCAAGGCCAAGAAGGGCGACATCGCCGTCATCGACTTCGAGGGCTTCGACAACGGCACCGCCTTCGAGGGCGGCAAGGGCGAGAACTACGAGCTCGAGCTCGGCTCCGGCAGCTTCGTTCCCGGCTTTGAGGATCAGGTCATCGGCATGAAGGCCGGCGATGAGAAGGATCTCGACATCACCTTCCCTGAGGATTACCACGCGGACCTCGCCGGCAAGAAGGTCGTCTTCCATGTCAAGGCCAAGGAGATCAAGTGCAAGGAGCTTCCCAAGCTCGACGACGATTTTGCCAAGGACGTTTCCGAGTACGACACGCTCAAGGAGCTCAAGGACAGCATCAAGCGCGAGATCACCGAGCAGCGCGAGCAGTCCGCCAAGTATGCCGTCGAGAACGAGCTGATGGAGAAGGTCGCCGCGAACATCGAGTGCGACATCCCCGATGCGCTCATCGATGAGCAGTGCGCCCGCTTCCTCGAGGAGTTCAAGCAGCGCTTACAGTCTCAGGGCATCCCCTATGACCAGTACTGCAAGATGACCAACATGGATGAAGCCAAGTTCCTGGAGGAGGGCAAGGAGCCCGCGACCCGTCAGGTGCGCATGGACCTCGCCGTGAACGCCATCATCAAGGAAGAGAAGCTCGAGGCCACCGACGAGGAGGTCGAAAAGCAATACAACGACCTTGCTGAGAAGTACAGCATGGACGTGGGCGAGCTCAAGAAGTATCTTGACGCCATGTCCGTCCGCACGCAGATCATCCGCGACAAGGCCATCAGCGTCGTCGTGGACAGCGCGAAGATCGAAAAGAAGAAGGCTCCCAAGAAGGAAGCCGAGGGCGCAGCCGCTGAAGGCGAGGAAAAGTCCGCCAAGAAGGAAGAAGAAAAGGCTGAATAATCGGCAAAGCGGCCATAATAGATAGAAACGACGATCAACCACAAATGCCTGCCATTTGTGGTTGATTGTGTACATACCAATTTTTTGAACAGGGTATGAACAAGGAGGTTACCAAGATGAGTTTAGTCCCTTACGTCATTGAACAGACCAACCGCGGCGAGCGCTCTTACGATATTTTCTCCCGCCTTCTGGAAGACCGCATCATTTTCCTCGGCGAAGAGGTCAACGATGCGACCGCGAGCCTGATCGTTTCGCAGCTTTTATTCCTCGAGGCCAAGGACCCCGACAAGGACATCCAGCTCTATATCAACTCCCCCGGCGGCAGTGTGACGGCCGGCATGGCGATCTACGACACGATGCAGTATATCAAGTGCGACGTGTCCACCATCTGCGTCGGCCTCGCCGCCAGCATGGGCGCGTTCCTGCTCTCGTCCGGCGCCAAGGGCAAGCGCATTGCGCTGCCGAACGCAGATATTATGATCCACCAGCCCTCTGCCGGTACGCAGGGCAAGGTCACGGATATGGAGAGCGACGTGGAGCATTTCCTGCGCATCAAGCAGCGCTTGAATAAGATCCTGGCCGAGAACACCGGCAAGACGCCCGAGCAGGTCAAGCTCGACTCCGAGCGCGACCACTGGATGACAGCCGACGAGGCACAGGCCTACGGCCTTGTGGATCAGGTCATTTACAAGAGATAAGGATTTTAGCATATGAGTGAAGATAGGAAAAAGGAACTTCGCTGCTCGTTCTGCGGCAAGAGCGAGCACGAGGTGCACCGCATGATCCAGGGCGCGGGCGTGCGCATCTGCGACGAGTGCGTGCGGCTGTGCATGGAGGTGCTCGAGGATGGCTACGAGTCCCACGAGGGGCTGGAAGCGCCCGAGTCCATCCCCACGCCGCGCGAGATCCACGACGTGCTGGACCAGTATATCATCGGGCAGGAGGCCGCGAAGATCACGCTGTCCGTGTCCGTTTACAACCACTATAAGCGCATTTTCTTCGGCGGCGACGACGATGTGGAGCTGCAGAAGAGCAACATCCTGCTCCTCGGCCCCACCGGCAGCGGCAAGACGCTCTTCGCGCAGACGCTCGCCCGCATCCTGAAGGTGCCCTTCGCCATCGCGGACGCGACCACCCTCACCGAAGCGGGCTACGTCGGCGACGATGTGGAAAACATCCTCCTGCGCCTTTTACAGGCGGCGGATTACGACGTGGAGCTCGCTGAGCGCGGCATCATCTATGTCGATGAGATCGACAAGATCGCCCGCAAGAGCGAGAACACCTCCATCACGCGCGACGTGTCCGGCGAGGGCGTGCAGCAGGCGCTGTTGAAGATCGTCGAGGGCACGGTCGCGAACGTCCCGCCCCAGGGCGGACGCAAGCACCCGCATCAGGAATTCATCCAGATCGACACGCACAATATCCTCTTCATCTGCGGCGGCGCGTTCGAGGGGCTCGACAAGATCATCGAGAGCCGTCTGGACCGCAAGTCGATGGGTTTCGGCGCGGAGCTCAAGAGCAAGACGGACGTGGACGAGAGCAAGATCCTGCGCCAGGTGCAGCCGCACGACATCTTAAAGTTCGGCATCATCCCCGAGCTGGTCGGAAGACTGCCGGTCATCACCGCGCTCGACGCGCTCACGCGCGACGACCTCGTGAAGATCCTGACGCAGCCGAAAAACGCGCTCGTCAAGCAGTATCAGAAGCTCTTCTCCTACGACGACGCCGAGCTCACCTTCGAGCCTGCGGCGCTCGAAGCGATCGCCGACAAGGCCATCGCGCGCAAGATCGGCGCGCGCGGCCTGCGCGCGGTCATGGAGGGCCTTTTGATGAACGTGATGTACGAGATCCCGTCCGACCGCACGATCGACCGCGTGACCATCACCGCGGGCTGCGTGGAGGGGACGGAAAAGCCGCAGATCTCGCACCGCACGAATCAGGAAGGGGCGGCGCCGGCGGCCGAACTGCCGGCGGATCCTGCCTCGTAAGGAGACACCCATGGAACCTGTAACCAAAAACCTTCCGGTCATCGCTCTGCGCGGGCTGAACGTCTTCCCGCGCATGAACACCAGCTTTGACTTAGAGCGCGAGATCTCCGTGCGCGCGCTCGAGCGCGCCATGGAGAACGGGGAAGAGGTCTTTCTCGTCACGCAGCGCGAGCTGGGCGTGGAGCTGCCGGAGGAAAAGGACCTGTATGAGATCGGCACGGTCGCGCGCGTGACGCAGATCCTGCGCGTGTCCGAGCGGGTGCTGCGCGTGATGATGGAGGGCGCCTGCCGCGCCCGCCTGAAGCGTCTTTGGCAGCGCGAGCCGTTTCTGCAGGCGCAGGCGGAGCTCATCAACGAGCCGCCCGCGCTCGCGCGCTACGGCAAGCGCACCGAAGCGATGCTGCGCCAGACCTATGCCAACCTCACGGAATACACGGAGCTGACGCAGAAGCTTCCGGACGAGGTCTATGCCGCCATTCTCGGCACGAACGACCCCGGCTACCTCGCCGACTTTATCGCCCAGCAGCTCAACCTGCGCTATCAGGACAAGCAGGACATCCTCAATGAGCTGCGCCCGCTGCCGAGACTGCAGCGCATGAACGAGATCCTGCGCCGCGAGATCGACGTGACCGCCATGGAGCAGGATATCGAGAGCAAGGTCCGCTCCCGTGTCGGCCGCATCCAGAAGGACTTTGTCCTGCGCGAGCAGATCAAGGTTTTGCAGAACGAGATCGGCGAGGGCGGGGAGGACGAGGAGCTTGACGATTTCCGCAGGAAGATCGGGGAAGCAAAGCTCCCCGACGAGACGCGGCAGAAGCTTCTAAAGGACGTGGACAAGCTCGCCAAGCAGCCCTTCGGCAGCGCCGAAGCGAGCGTGCTGCGCAACTATCTCGACACCTGCATGGAGATGCCCTGGGGCGTGGAGACGAAGGAGCGCGCAAGCGTGGACGCGGCGCGCAAGATTCTCGACCACGACCATTACGGATTGCAGAAGGTCAAGGAGCGTATCCTTGAATTCATCGCCGTGCGCCAGCTCAACCCGGACGCGAGGGGGCAGATTATCTGCCTTGCCGGCCCTCCGGGCGTCGGCAAGACGTCGATCGCGCTGTCCGTCGCGCGGGCGATGAACCGCAAGTCCGCGCGGCTGTCGCTCGGCGGCGTGCGCGACGAGGCCGATATCCGCGGCCACCGCAAGACCTACATCGGCGCGATGCCCGGCCGCATCATCGAGGCCATCACCCGCAGCGGCTCAATGAATCCGCTGCTCGTGCTCGACGAGGTGGACAAGATGGGCAGCGACGGGCGCGGCGACCCCGCGTCGGCGCTTCTTGAGGTGCTGGACAGCGAGCAGAACTACGCCTTCCGCGACCACTACCTTGAAATTCCCGTGGACCTGAGCCGCGTGATGTTCATTGTGACGGCCAACACGCTCGACACCATCCCGCGCCCGCTGCTCGACCGCATGGAGATCATCGAGATCCCCAGCTACACGGACGAGGAGAAGGTGCAGATCGCCCAGCAGCATCTGCTGCCCAAGGAGCGCAAGGCTCACGGACTGAGCGCCTCGAGCCTGCGCGTGGATGAAAGCGCCCTGCGCGCAGCCATCGCGCTCTACACGCGCGAGAGCGGCGTGCGCTCGCTCGAGCGGCAGATCGCGAAGCTCTGCCGCAAGGCGGCAATGCAGCTTGCGACAACGACTGTAAAGCGGGTGAGCATTACAGAGAAGAACCTTGTGGATTACCTCGGCACGCCGCGCGTCACGCAGGACCGGATCCCGGAAAAGGACCTTGTCGGCGTGGTGAACGGCCTTGCGTGGACCGAAGTCGGCGGTGAGATCCTGCCCGTCGAGGTCGGCGTGATGGAGGGCAGCGGCAAGCTCGAGCTGACCGGAAACTTAGGCGACGTGATGCAGGAGAGCTGCCGCGCGGCGCTCTCGTGCCTGCGCCAGCGCGCGCCGGAGCTCGGCATCGCGCCGGACTTTTATAAGACGAAGGATATCCACATCCACTTCCCGGAGGGGGCCATCCCCAAGGACGGCCCCAGCGCGGGCATCGCCATCGCGACGGCGGTGCTCTCGGCGCTGACGGGCCAGGCGGTGCACCGCGATATCGCCATGACCGGCGAGATCACGCTGCGCGGCCGCGTGCTGCCGATCGGCGGACTGCGGGAAAAGACGATGGGCGCGCTGCGCGCCGGCGTACATACGGTGATCCTGCCGAAAGACAATGAAAAGGACCTCGCGGAGATCGACCAGAACGTGCGCGAAAAGCTGCGCTTTGTGCCGGTGGAGACGGTGGACGCCGTCTTTGCCGAAGCGCTCGTGCTGCCGGAAAAGAGCGCCGCGTCCGCACCGCGGGAGGACTTTCTTCCCGTGCAGGAGACGGCTTTGCCGGGCGCGCTGCGCGTATAAGCCCTGAGAGAAAGGAAACAGCACCAATGGCGATCAATTTCAACAAGGCGGAGTTTATCCTCTCGGCGGCGTCGGAGAAGCAGTTCGTACGCGACGGGATGCCGCAGCTCGCGTTTGCGGGCCGCTCGAACGTCGGCAAATCCTCGGTCATCAACCGACTTGTGAACCGCAAGAACTTTGCTCGTGTGGGCGCGTCCCCGGGCAAGACTTCGCAGATCAACTATTTTAAGATCGACGGTAAGCTTTACCTCGTCGATCTGCCGGGCTACGGCTATGCCAAGGTCTCCAAGGCCGAGCGCGACCGCTGGGGAAAGCTGATGGAGAACTACTTTCAGTCGCCGGGACTCATCCATCTCGGCGTGCAGATCGTGGACGCGCGGCACAAGCCGACGGCGGACGACGTGACAATGCACGACTATTTCGTGAGCACCGGCTGCCCGGTCGTGATCGTGGCGAACAAGCTCGACAAGCTCAAAGCGCGCGAGATCGAGCCGAATCTTGCCCAAATTCGCGAGACGCTGAGTTTGCGCGACGATGAGCTCGTCATTCCGTTCTCTGCCGAAAAGGGCACGGGCAAGGAGCAACTGATCGCGGCGATCCTCGACCATTTGAACGACTGAAAAGGAATAATGCTTCACAGAAAAGCCTCTGTATGGGTTGACCATACAGAGGCTTTTTATCATATTTCCAGGGAAACTATTTTCGCAGCGTCAAAAGTGCGGTGCAGTGGGAGAAGGATTCAAACGTCAGCGTGGGGAAGTGGGGACGGAGTTCGCCGTAGACGAAGTAAATTTCATCTGAGTCCCAATCCTCGCCTGCCGCAGTTCGACACGCTTCAAGCTCTTCGCGCGTGCGGAAGGCGACGTCGCCGATGAAAAGACAGCCGTCCTGCTTCAAAAGCGGCAGGAGTGTGCGCAGAAAGCCGATTTTCTGCGTGTCCGTCAGGTGGTGGAGCGAGTAGGTCGCGACGATGGCGTCGTACTGCTGTGCGCAAAGCTCGGGCACAAGGCCTTTGGAAAAATCGCCCTGATAGAGCCGCGCGTCCGGCATTTTGGCCTGCGCCAGTTCGATCATGCGCGCGGAAAAGTCCTGCCCATAGATGCGGCAGCCTTGCTCGTAGAGCCGCGAGGTCAAAACGCCTGTGCCGAAGCCAATGTCCAGCACATCACGCCCGCTCTGCGCGAGCACGCGCTGATAGAGCGCGTTCATCATGGCGCGGTAGCCCGCAAAGGGGTAGCGGTCGTTTTCGTCGGAGAGGCCGACGCTCTTGTCATAGCCGTCGGCCCAGAGGTCGAAGCCGGTATTGTTCAGCATGTCAGTCCTCCTTTTCGTTCAGCGGGGGAAGTCCCAGCTCATAGAATGCCACGGCGCTCGCTGCGGCGACATTGAGCGAGTCGACGCCGTGGTACATCGGGATCCTGACCGTGTAGTCGCAGCTTGCGATGGTCGAGGACGCGAGGCCGTCGCCCTCCGTGCCCATGACGATGGCAAGCTTTTCTTCGGCGGCAAGGCGCGGATCGTCGAGCCGTACGGAGTCGTTGCGCAGTGCCATCGCGACGGTGCGGAAGCCGAGATCGCGCAGCAGCTGCGTCCAGTCGCCGCTTTCGGGCAGGTAGGTCCACGGGATGAGGAACACATTTCCCATGCTGACGCGCGAGGCGCGGCGATAGAGCGGATCGCTGCCCGCAGTCGTGAGCAGCACCGCGTCCATGCCGAGCGCGGCGGCGGAGCGGAAGATCGCGCCGATGTTCGTCGGATTCATCACGTTTTCGAGCACGACGAGGCGCCGCGCATCGCGGCAGACGTCCTCGACGCTTTGGAGCTTCGGCCGCCGCATGGCGCAGAGCATGCCGCGCGTCAGGTGAAAGCCGGTGAGCTGTGTCAGCACGGATTCATCAGCGGTGTAAACCGGAATATCTTGACAGCAGCGGGCGAGAATTTCGCGCCCCTTGCCCTGAGTATGCTGCCGCTCCATCAGAAACGACACCGGCTCACAGCCCGCATCAAGCGCACGGCCGATGACGAGCGGACTTTCCGCGACGAAGAGCGCGTTGTCGGGGTCCGCGCGATTGAGCAGTTGGTTTTCGGTCAGGCGCGCGTAGACGTCGAGCGCGGGATCGGAAAAATCGTGGATTTCGATGATGTTTGCCATAGGTCTTCCTTTTTAAGATTCCAAGATGTTCAGCAGTGCGGCGACGTCCGGCAGAACGAACGTCGGCTGCGGGTCAGCGGTGGGGAGGTCTTCTTCCTTCGTCTCGCCAGAGAGGACGAGCAGCGTGTCGATGCCCGCGTTCGCGCCGCTGGCGATATCCGTGTAGATGCGGTCGCCCACGAGCAGTGTTTCCTGCGCGGAAACGCTCGCCTCAAGCATTGCGAGCTGCGGCATCAGCGGTTCGGGCTTGCCGATGACGATGGGGCGGCGGGAAGTCGCGCGCCAGAGCATTTCGCACACGCTGCCGCAATCGGGCACGAAGCCGTAGGCCGTGGGGCAGACCCAATCGGGATTTGTCGCAACGTAGGGAACGCCCTGACCGAGCAGGATGCAGGCGTCCTCCAGCTTTTGAAATGTCAGCTCGGTGTCGAAGCCCATCAGGAGCGCGTTCGCGTCCTCACGCCGTTCTGCGACGGTAAAGCCCGCCGCGCGGAGCTGTGATTTCATCGACTCCGTACCGCAGACGTAATAGCGTCGGTCTTCTCCGCCGTGCTCGCGGAGATAGTGAATCAGCGCGTCGACCGAGGTGAGAAAATCGGCCGCCTCCGTCGCGACGCCGAGGCGCGTGAGCTTTTTGACGTAGGCCGCTACGCTGCGCGAGGAGTTGTTCGTCAGAAAGCGGTACTGCCCGCCGCGTGCGCGGATGGCAGAGAGCAGCTCGCGGACGCCGGGAAAAAGCCGGTCGCCTAAGTACAGCGTGCCGTCGAGGTCGAAAAGAAAGAGCCTTTTACTTTGAAGTAGATTATGGTCAACCATCAGTCACGCTTTCTTTTTGCTGTCGATCGCAATGAAGAAGAATGAGCTCACCGCCAGAAGATAGGGGTAGAAGAGGTTTGGGATGATGTCGAACGCCGAGATGGCGTAGCCAAGCTCGTGCGCCGCGGAGATCGCGACGAGCATCTGCGCGCCGTAGGGGATGATGCCCTGAAAGATGCAGGAGAACGTGTCAAGGAGCGACGCGGCCTTGCGCGGGGTGATGCCGTATTCCTCGCTCATCTCCTTGGCGATGGGGTTTGCCATAACGATGGCGACGGTGTTGTTCGCGGTGGCAATGTCCATCGCGCCGACGAGAAGGCCCATGCCGATCTGACCGCCGCGCTTGCCGCGAAACGCCTTGCGGATCCAGCCGAGCAGCGCTTCAAAGCCGCCGTACTCGCGGATCAGCGCGCAGATGGCGGAAACAAGGATCGCGACCATCGACGTTTCAAACATGCCGGAAGCGCCGCTGCCCATGCTTTCGAGCAGCGCCTTGACCGCGAGAATGCCGCTCTGCCCCGTCGCGCCGGTCGCAAGCGCGATGACCGCGCCCGACACGATGCCGATGAGCAGCACGAGAAAGACGTTGATGCCGATGATGCCGCCGATGAGCACGAGCACATAGGGGATGATCTGAACGAGATTATAGGCGGGGATGGGCGCGGGATGCACGTCTGCGTTCAGCGTCAGCACGAGGATGAGCGCGAGCGTTGCGAGTGCGGCAGGCAGGGCGATGTGGAAGTTCTCGCGGAACTTATCCTTCATCGCGCAGCCCTGACCGTTGCAGGCGGCGATGGTCGTATCGGAAATGAAGCTCAGGTTGTCGCCGAACATCGCTCCGCCCATGACGGACGCGACGCACAGCGGCAGGGAATAGCCGCTGGCCGCGGCGATGGGGATGGCGATGGGCACAATGAGCGTGATGGTGCCGACGCTCGTGCCCATGGCGGTGGAGACAAAGCAGCTCACGACGAACAGCACCGCCACGGCAAACTTCGACGGGATGATCGAGAGCATGAAATAGGCGACGCTCTCCGCGCTCGAGCGGCCCACGACGCCGACGAACATACCGGCGGCCAGAAAGATGAGCAGCATCGTGATGATATTCTTATCGCCGACGCCGCGGCCCATCAGCGTGAGCTTTTCGTCGAACGAGAGCGCGCGGTTCTGGCAGCAGGCCACGAGCAGCGCGATGAGGAAGATCACGACGATGGGGATGGAATAAAATCCCATCGGAATTTTGAGCACATATTCAAACAGCAGTCCAAGGCCCAGATACAGGACCAGAAAGACGAGGATCGGCAGCAGCGCCGCGGGATTGGCTTTCCTTTGCATGATGTTGTTCTCTCTTTCTTCCAAATACATAAAAAAAGGCTCCTGCGCGGAGCTTTTTGTGCGATGTGAATTATTATAAGAAGCGAGAGGAGCCTTGTCAAGTGAGAGACGACGAAAAGCGCGGCGTTCTCCGTGTGGAGAACGCCGCGGCGCGAGAGGTGTTCACGAGATGGACACGGCGAGCCGCCAGGCGGCGCCGGTGAGGTAATAGCCGAGGACCGCCGAGACGAGATTCGCTGTCACGGCGTAGGCCGCGGCGAGCTTTTTGCTGTGACCCTCCAGCATGCCGCAGCCGGCATAGAGGTAGACCTCGGCGATGAGGACGAACAGCTCGGCGGGGAAGAAAAAGACGAGGTAGCTGAACATATTCGGCCCGCGCTGAATGGCGTAGGCCGAGGAGGCGATCGCCAGAAGTCCCTGCGTGATGAGATTGACAAAGAGAAACGCTCGCCAGTTCTCCTTCCACGAATACTGAAACAGCAGCAGGAGCACGCCCTCGATGAGCAGCGTGGGTACGAGCGTTGCGACAAATTGCAGCAGATAAGCGGGGATGGTCGAGGGGACGGAGACGGTGACCGCCGACGTGTCGTCCGACCAGTTGACCTTGACAGACGATTGCAGCACGCGGCGATTGAGCACATCGGAGACCCAGACCTTGCCGGACTCGGTGACGAGGATGATGCGGTAGGTGCCCGGCAGGCCGACATAGCCGAACCAGTGCATTGCATTGCCGGAGGCGTCGGTTCTTTCTGAGTACAGATCACCGTTGAGCGGCGCGCCGGTCGTGCCCTGCGCCACGCAGGCGTGCCAGCCGGCGGGGACATTCTCGCGCAGAAGCGCTAAGAGGTCGGGGTCAAGCGTATCCTCTTTGCCGTCGTAGTTCCAGTCGATACCGTCGGTGACGCCCTCGTCTTCCGGGTTCCAGTCGCCCTTGGCGAGCAGGTCGAGGTAGTAGGACTCCTGCGGCGCGTTTTTGACGCGCACGGTCAGCTGGGGCTTCGGGCCGAAGTCGGCGAGGGCAAAGGTCGTGAGCGCAAGGGATGCGAGCAGCACGCAGACAAGTGCGCGAAGAGACTTTCGTTTCATCCAATATTCCTCCTTTGGTTGGATTTTTCTTCCATCTTCCAATGCTTTAGACGCAAACCGGCGGGAAAAGGTTCCGCGCGGCGGCAGGAAAGAAAGGAGTTGTACTTTTTTCCCGGTCTGCTACAATAGAGGGGACCAAAAACGCGGAGGAACAAGCATGAAATGGTATCTGATCGGCGAGACGCTCTCGCCGCTGGAGCGCGAGCCGGGGGAGATCGAAACGGCGGTCGTGCTGCTCACATCGGATGAGCTGGCGCATACACCGAAGCTTTCGGGCCTTGCACGCGTGCTGCATCACACGCCGCTTGCGCGGGACGCGCGCGTCTGCAAGGCGGAGGTGCGCTCTGACTGCCTGAGCGGCACATTGGCGCTGCCGCGCGGCGGAAAGGACGGCGCGCGCCTTGGCTGCGGGTATCTTGTGACGAGGTCGCGCGTGGTGCTGGTGGACGACAGCGAAACGATGGCGACACAGCTCAAACGCATCGTAAAGGAAAAGCGCCTGACGGGCGGAAGCGTGGGCCGCTTCCTCTACGACCTCTTCGAGCTGCTCATCGCGAAGGACCTGCACCACCTTGAGGAGATCGAGGACCGCGCGGGGAAGCTCGAGGACCGCGTGCTCGCGGGCGAGCTGGACGATTTCAGCGCGCCGATGAGCGCGCTTCGCAAGGAGACGATGGCGTGGTACCGCTACTACTCCCAGCTTGACGATGTGGCCTGCGAGCTGCGGGAAAACGAGAACGGCTTTTTCTCGGCTGAGGAGTGCGGCATGTTCCGCTTGTTTGAAGAGCGCGTGATCCGCCTGCGCGAGGAATCGCAGCTGCTGCGCGAATACTGCACGCAGCTCCAGTCGCTCTTCCAGTCGGAAATCGACATCCGGCAGAACCGCATCATGCAGATCCTGACGATCGTGACGACGATCTTCCTGCCGCTGTCGCTGCTTGTGGGCTGGTACGGCATGAACTTTTCCGGCATGCCGGAGCTGCACTGGAGGTACGGCTACCCGGCGATCATCGTGCTGAGCATTGCCGTGGTCGCGCTGAGCCTGTGGATCTGCAAAAAGAAAAAATTCTGGTAAAGAAAAAGGGAACGGCGCGGGCCGTTCCCTTTTTTTATTTAAATAGGTGTTACTTCTTCTCGAAATAGTAGTCGCGGAAGTTGTGGTACTGCGCGGCGTAATAGCGCAGCAGACGATAGAGCCGCGGGAGCGGCAGATCACCCTTGCAGAAGAGCACGTGCGTGCCCTTGAAGGCCCGGAGCTCCTCGGAAAGCTCAGGGTCCTTGACGTAGCGGCGCAGGATGCCGCTCGGCACGTTCTGCCAGAGGGCGACGGTGTGGTTGTAGACGCAGTCCGCGCGCTTGCCGTAGACAATGTCATCCGTCAGCAATTTCATCATGTTGAGCCCGGCGGCGCGGCAGAAGTAGCTGCTGCGGCCAAGGCGCGGGTTGATCTCGAAGAGCACGTAGCGGCCCGTGCGGCGGTCGTACTTCATGTCGATGTTCGAGAAGCCGACGTAGCCGAGCTTTTCGAGAAACTCCTGCATCCGGTCATAGAGCGCCTGATCGCCGCGCGAGAGAATGGCGGCGTAGTTGCCGACGGATTTCGGGTCGTAGTATTCAAGCACCGGCTGGCCCAGGCACATCGCGCGCACGTGACCGTCGAGATCGGAATAGCTGTTGAGCACGCGCATCGCGTCGTCCCCGCCGGGGATGAACTCCTGCAAAATGAGCTTGCCGCGGTAATCGGACGCGTTCATGTTCCGGATCATCTCAAGGTACTGCTCCTTCGTGTCGAAGAAGAAGACCTTCTTCTGCCCCTCGAAGTGGCAGCGGAGATAGTCGAGCGCGTTGGAATTTTCAGGCTTGACGACGATGGGGAAGTCGAACGGCAGGCGCTCGACGATGCTCTCGCGCTCGTCGGGAGAAGCGACGGCGGTCTTGGGATAGTCCATGCCGTACTGCTCGCAGAGAGCGTAGAACCTGTCCTTTGTGTCGAAGGTCTCGAGCAGCTCCTCGGAGATGAAGCGGTTGGCAATCAGCCCCTCGAAGTGGTCGTAATGGCGGCAGAGAAGGCCCGTGTAGTAATCCGAGCAGGGGATGACGAGCAGCTTTTCATAGTCCTGCGCGCACTGCTTCAAAACCTCGAGCAGCGCGTCGGGGAAGACCTCCTCGCGCTCAAAGTCCGGGATGATGCAGCAGAGGAACAGGTGCGAGTGCCGCGTGGGGACGAGCTGCTGCGTGCACAGGAGAAGCGGCGTAATGTTGTACGCCTCGCGGAACAGGCGCGCCGTGCCGTAGGCGTTCTCGTCGCTGCCGAGGATGATGGGAAGAAAGTCCTTTTTCTTCTTTTTGCCGCCCGCAGCGGGAGCGGGGGAGTGCGCGGCGTCGTATTCATAAAGGTACTGGAGCGTGAGCGCCACGTCGCTCGGGTGGGGGACAAAGGCGCTGCCGCGCTTCATGGTCGTTTCCTCGCCCTTGCCGGTAAGCAGGATGACGCGCGGCTCGGTGCCGTCTAAAATGGCGCGGCGGATGCACTCGGCGCGGTCCTCGAGGACGATGTGCGGGCAGGCGACGTGCGGCTCGATATCGGCGGCAATCTGCGCAAAGGGCTCCTCGCCGGAGTCCTCCTCGGTGATGAAGACAAAGTCGCAGTTCTGGCCGCTCAGCTCGCCGAGGTCCTTCCTGCGCTGCAGCGCGTGGGAGCCGGGGCAGCCGAAAATGGAGATCATCTGCCGGCCGGGATATTCGATCTTCGTCGAGCGGTAGAGCGCGTCGAAGCTCATGCGGTTGTGCGCGTAGTCCACGATGACCGTGACCTTTTTGTCGCGGCTCTCGTAGATCTGCATGCGCCCTGCGGCGCGCGCCTTGCGAAGGCCCGAGCGGACGTATTCCTCCGGCACATCGAGCGCCATGCAGATGGCCATGGCCGCAAGGGCGTTGGAGATGTTGAAAAGGCCCGGCATGGTGATGGAAAATTCGCCGTTATACTTGGGGGAGACGACCGTGAAATAAAGCCCGTCCTCGTGCTTTTCCACATGCTTGCAGAAGACCGTGTCGCTCTCGTGCGAGCCGAAGGTGATGAGCTCGCAGCGGCCCTTCGCGTATTCGATGACGCGCTCTGCGTGCTTTGCGTCGGTATTCACGCAGCCGACGCGGCAGGAGTCGAAGATCTTGAGCTTGGAGGCAAAGTAGTCCTCAAAGTCCGGGTGCTCGATGGGGCTGATGTGATCGGTGCCGATGTTCAGAAACGCGCCCACGTCGAAGCGGATGCCGCGCACGCGGCCGAATTTGAGCGCCTGGGACGAGGCCTCCATCACAAGATGGGAGATGCCGCACTCGTAGGCGTTTTCAAAGTGCTGATAGAGCTCAAGCACCTCGGGCGTCGTGATGTGAGATTCCTCGATGGACTTGCCGTCGTAATTGTCGATAGAGGAGAGAATGGCGCACTCGGGGCGGTCCTGTGCGCGCAGCCAGTCATTTAAAATGTAGCGCACGTAGTAGGCGGTGGTGCTCTTGCCCTTCGTGCCGGTGATGCCGACGCTCGTGAGCTTGTCCGTCACATGATCGTAAAAAAGCTGGCCGAGCACGACGAGGGAATAGCGGATGTCGCTGACGAGGATGCAGGGCGCGTCCGCGTCATGCTGCTGCTCGGCGACGTAGGCGATCGCGCCGCGGGAGAGAGCATCGCGCAGATATTCTTCTTTAAAATGCGCGCCCTTGCAGATGAAAAGCGCGTTTTCGCGCAGCGTGCGTGTATCGTAGGTCAGGCATTCGATTCCGCGCTGCAAGAGCTCTTCGGGAACGGTGCTGCCGGTCAGGATGCCGGCAGCGCGCAGCGCGTCGATGTATTCCTTTAAAATGTGAACGGTATTCATAAGCGGCTCCTTTGGGTCTTGCTTTTTCGGCAGGACGGGATAAAATATAGGCGATATCGCGCCGAAAATGCTTCCGCGCGGTATTGGCAAGCAAATTGATCCGAAAGGGGATTCAGATTCAACATGACTTATCAGGAAGTACTGGAGAACGCAAGGACCTGCATGGGCCCTTACTGCAAGGCGTGCAACGACTGCAACGGCAAGGTCTGCCGCAACACGATGCCGGGCCCCGGCGCCAAGGGCGAGGGCACGGGCTTCATCCGCAACGCGGAGAAGTGGCGCGAGATATGCGTCAACATGGATACGATCTGTGAAAACGCGCCGGTCGATACGTCGTACACGCTCTTTGGCCGCACGTTTGAGATCCCGGCGTTCGCCGCGCCCATCGGCGCGATGCGCCTGCACTACGGCGACAAGTACGACGATCTTACCTATAATGATATCCTCATCCGCACGTGCGCAGACGCGGGAATCCTCGCCTTCACCGGCGACGGCACCGACCCGAAGGTTGTTGAGGGCGCGGCCAGGGCGCTCAAGGGCAACGGCGGCTGCGGCGTTCCGACCATCAAGCCCTGGGATATGGACACGATCCGCGAGAAGTTCGCCCTCGTGCAGGCGGCGGAGCCCTTTGCCATCGCAATGGATATCGACGCGGCGGGCCTGCCGTTCCTTCAGGGGCTCACGCCGCCGGCCGGCAGCAAGAGCGTTGAGGAGCTCAAACAGATTGTCTCCTGGGCGGAGCGTCCCTTCATCTTAAAGGGCATCATGACCGCCCGCGGCGCGGAAAAGGCGCTGGAGGCGGGTGCGAGCGGCATCGTCGTTTCGAACCACGGCGGCCGTGTGCTCGACCACTGCCCCGCGACGGCGGAGGTCCTGCCCGAGATCGCGGACGCGGTCGGCGGCAGGATGACCATCTTTGTTGACGGCGCGGTCCGCAGCGGAATGGATATCTTCAAGGCGCTCGCGCTCGGCGCGGACGCGGTGCTCATCGGCCGTCCCTTCGTCACCAGCGTGTACGGCGGCGGGGCAGAGGGCGTGAAGCTCTACGTCCAGAAGCTCAAGGCCGAGCTTGCCGACACGATGCGCATGTGCGGCGCGCACTCCCTCGCGGAGATCGAGCGCAGCATGATCTATCGCGGCTGAATAACTACTATAGTATAGCACCGTGAAAAAGGGCTGGCAAGGGCAAATGGCAATCATTGCATTTGCAATCTGCGGCGGAAACAGGTAGGATAGACCCGTCCTTGATCAAGACATATCCCAAAACTTCAAGGAGGTCCGACGCAATGTTCAACTGCGGTACGTTTGATTGCAGCAAGCTGTTTGCGATGCTGTGCCAGCTCTTCGGGACTTGTTCCAACTAACGGGCTGTTGAAAAAGCGCAGGAGAGGGCGTGCAAACGCCCTCTCCTGTTGTCTATCCTGCACGGCCTGAAAAACAATTTGGAGAAAAATCAAAAAGTTTGAAAAAAGGTGTTGACAAAGCGGGAGTGAAGTGCTAAGATAACACCTGTTCCGC